>CAZJCI010000085.1:0-2697 GCA_964544455.1 uncultured Oscillospiraceae bacterium | reverse complement strand
TAAACAGCGGAAATTTCAACGATAACACAAGCATAACTATTGATAAATCCGATTCCGTAAAAACAAACGTTGCGGGCGCAACAAGCGTGATTATTAACAACGGTATTTATAAGCAAAAAACTTTCAGCATAGATTCAAAATTCAAATATATAATCAAATCCGCAATCGGCGGCAATGTTTCGCTTGCGGCGCAGGGCGGCGAATCCGTTGCTCCCACATTCTTAATTAAAGCCGAAAGTTCGGACACGGAAATACTTATAAACGGCGAAAAAGCGGAATCGGTAAACGGAGAATATCTGTTTATGCCCAAAAGCGCAGGTACATTTGAGGTTACCTATAAGGCGGCAACAACGGTATATGCCAACTCAAACGGTTCGGGAAAACTTGAGGTAAACGGCACTGCGCACAACGCATACAAAACAATTGCCGAAGCCGCAAACCACTTGGACGAAAGCGGCGGTACAATATATTTCGACGGCGATCAATCGCTTTTCGACCTTGTAACGCTTTCGTGTGCGGGCTATAATTCGCTCACACTTATCGGAATAAGCGAAAATTCCGTAATGGTATTTGATAAATCCGCTCAGCCCGGTGCTTTCGGTTGCAACGTAACAATAAGAAACTGCAAATTCAGAAACGACATTGCTTCTAATTGGCCATACCTCCGAACGGGTTCAAACGTTGTTACAATCGGCAATGTTGGCGATAGTGTGGCAATGACCTACCAAAGGGCAAATACAAGCGGTTCCTATGTAAATGCCGAATTGGAAACCATTGTAACGGCAAACGGCGGCAAATATATAATAAACGACGGAGCGGTATGCAAAATAGGTCAGAATTTTAACGGCGTAGGCTCCAACAACGTTGTTGCGGAAATTAACGGCGGAACCGTTACGGCAAGCGGACTCAGACCTTTCTTTGCAAACTATAATAACCAAGCAAGCATCTTAAACGCTCATTATGCCGTAACAATAAACGGCGGTTCGCTGTCAGGAACTGAAATAAACTATAAGCTGAATTCGGAAATCAAAGGAAACGGAATTCTTGTTTTTAACAACGGCTTAAAGTCGGTGCAAAATTACACAATAAGCAACGTGGATTACGTAATCGACGCTCCCGCAAACATAAAAGTCGAAATTTTAAGTATGGGTGAAATCGGTTCGGATTCCGTAACTCCTCCGACCTTTAAAATACTTCCCGACAAAGAAATTAAAGGCGTGCTTATAAACGGCAACGAACTTTTTGCAACAAACGGCGAATACACATATACTCCCACGGAAAAGGGAACATATGTAATTACAGCCGCAACGGCGGACGTACAAATAGAAATCAACCTTTCCGAAAAGAATTCCGAAAACGCGGGCAAAACTCTTGTGGATAACGAAACGGGATTCGACGGACGTGCCGCGCTTATTATTCAAGGTGCGGAAAATTCTCCCGTTTATCTTGAAAACGACGGAAATACGGAAAAACAAGTTTTGGCAACGGTAAGTTTGAGTCCCGGAACATATAATTTCACAATACGTAAAAACGGATATATTTCCTATAACGGCTCTCTTACGGTAAATGCCGACGGAACCGCAAAAGTTTTGAAAATTCCGAATCTTATTTGCGGAGATATAAAATCTTCCTACGAAGCTTACGAAGGCGACGGTTGCGTTGACATCGACGATTTTATAAGACTTCTTAAAGGATTTGCCTCGGAAAATCAAAGCAACAAACTTTTAACGGAAATTCTTGACCTTAACGAAGACGGTATAATCGACGTAAAGGATCTTGCGATTATAAAAAAGAATTTCGGAAAAACCTCTTCCGATTACCATGCCGAATGAGTCACTGCTCGTAACTAAAAATAAAAAAATGCCGCCAAAGCTTGGTTTTCAAGCCGGCGGCATTGCTTTTTGCGAATATTTACTTTAACTGCATTATAAACATAAAAATAACGGCAATATGTATTTTTAATCTTCGGCTATATCATTGTCGTCGCAACAAGGATCGGGCTTTTTAATTTCTTCCTTTATTTCGTTTAAAGGATTTGTGGAATTTCCCAAACCTGTTGTTTCCGCAAACAAAGCGTTTGTTTTTGTCATATCCACCACGTCGGTAGGAACGATTATTTTTGCTGCTTTTCCGTCCGACATGGCAATTAACGCTTCATATTTTTTCAGTTCAAGCACAGCCGCGTCCACGCCCGCCGCCTTTAATGCCGCAAGTCCGTCCGCTTCCGCTTTTTTTGCAAGATAAATTGCACGTGCTTCTCCTTCGGCTCTTGCGATTCTGGCGTCTCTTTCGCCCTCTGCGGCAAGTATCATGGCTTCCTTATCGCCTTTCGCTCTTGTAACGGCGGCTTCTTTGTGCCCTTCCGCCTGAAGAAGAGTTTCACGGCGTTCACGTTCGGCTTTCATTTGCTTTTCCATGGCACTTTGAATTTCTTTTGGCGGAATAATGTTTTTAAGCTCAACTCTGTGAACCTTAATTCCCCATTTGTCCGTGGCTTCGTCCAAAATGGCTGTCATTTTTGCGTTTATGGTATCTCTTGAAGTAAGGGTTCCGTCAAGTTCAATATCTCCCACAATATTTCGAAGAGTTGTTGCCGCAAGGTTTTCAAGAGCGGAAATGGGATTAACCGCACCGTATGCAAAAAGTTTTGAATCGAAAACTGCGTAATAAATAACGGTATCTATTTGCATTGTAACG
>CAZJCI010000084.1:0-9431 GCA_964544455.1 uncultured Oscillospiraceae bacterium | reverse complement strand
CCAACAGCCGTCAATAACACTCTTTAAGTATAGCAAAAATATCTTCGTGAGTAATGTGCCTGTAACCTCCGCCCTCGTAAGCCGAATTTGCAATTTTCAAAAGCATATCCTCCGTTGCGCCAAGTTCCCGCAGCGTTGTCGGAATACCAAGTTCTTTTGCAAAGTTTTCCAAACGGGCGATTCCCTCAAGCGCAATTTCGTCTTGCGTTTTGCCGTCGGAGTCAACGTTCCATACGTTTTTTGCAAAACGTACAAATTTTTCCAAACCGTATTTATAAATATATCTGTAATAAGGCATGGAAATCACCGCAAGTCCCAAACCGTGCGGACAGTCGGTAAAAGCTCCCAACTGATGTTCAATGTTGTGAACTTCCCAGTCCTGCGTTTTGGAAAGCCCCGTAACCGTGTTCAATCCCAACGTGGCGCACCACATAACGTTACTGCGAGCCTCATAATTTTCGGGCTCGGCAACGGCAATTTTCGCACTGCCGATAAGCGATTTCATAACTCCCTCAATAACATAATCCGTAACGTTGTCGTCCGTTCCGGAAAAATATTGCTCCATAAGATGCGACATAACGTCAAAAATTCCGCTTATCATTTGAATTTTCGGCACGCTGTATGTATATTCCGGGTTAAGAACGGAAAATTTCGGGTTCACATTCGGCGGAAAAACTCTTCCGGTTTTAATTTTAAGTTCTTCGTTGGTAATAACCGAACCTCCGTTCATTTCGGAAGCCGTCCCCGTCATTGTCAAAACCGAACCTATGGGAACAATTTCATTGTCCACGTCCTCAAAATCAATCCAATATCTTTGCCACGGATTGCCTTTTGCATACGCCGAAACCGAAATTGCCTTTGCGCAGTCGATAACCGAACCTCCGCCCACAGCCAAAATTAAATCGGTTTTGTTTTCGCGCACAAGCCGCCCGCCTTCAAGAACTTGAGCGTAAGACGGGTTGGGCTTAATTCCGCAAAGCTCCGTAACGTTTTTTCCGCACTCCTTCAGAATTTCAATAATTTTATCGTAAAGCCCAATCTTTTTAATCGAACCCTTGCCGTAAAGCAAAAGAACGTTTTTTCCGTAATGTGCAAGCTCGTCGGCAAGCTTTTCCAAAGAATCTTTTCCAAAATAAATTTTCGTCGGGTTGTAATAGCAAAAATCATAAATCATGGTTGTTTCCTCCGTTTTATTTTTTTCGTTCGGCATTGACTTTTTGCAAGTCGAATGGTATAATAAACTTAAACCGTAATTATATTATATAACTTAAACCCGACTTTAAGTCAATACATTCCAAAAAAATTTACAAAATAACACGGAGTAAAACAATGATTTACACAGTAAGCGAAGTTGCAAAAATACTGAACGTCGCGCCGTCAACAATACGTTATTACGATAAAGAAGGTCTTCTCCCCTTTGTCGAACGCTCCAAAGGCGGCATAAGAATTTTCAGCGAACTCGATTTCAATTGGCTGTTAATAATAGATTGCCTGAAAAAATCGGGACTTTCCATAAAAGATATAAAAAGATATATAGAAATGTCGCTTCAAGGCGACGAAACGGTAAAAGACCGATTGGAAATTTTTCAAACGCAAAAAGAAAAAGTAATATCGCAAATTCAAGAACTCCAAAACACGCTGAACGTCCTTGAATATAAATGTTGGTTCTATCAAACAGCCCTAAAAGCGGGAACCACCGCCGTACCGCAAAATATGAGCGACGAAGAAATCCCCAAACACCTGCAAAAAGTCAGAAAAAGCTTGAGCATACACTCGCAAATTCCTCAAAAAGGCAAAAAGTAATTCGGCGTCAAAAGTTAAGCGTTAATAAATCGAGGCAAAAAAATCGAGCCGTTGTCAATTTCGCTTTCACATTATTCGCTTTAAAATAACGCTTTGCACACCGTAAAAAAACGGCGCACGCAAAATTAAACCCCAAAAACGTTACATTTCCGCCTCAAACGCCGCAAAGCCGTAAGGCGCAATGTCGGATAAAGTCACTGCGTCCTCGTCAAGCGTACCCGTGCAGTTAATAAATTTCGCTTTTCGGTATTTGCCGCCAAGCTTTATTTTGGGTTCTTCAATGTCGTCGGGAAAAGAGTTAATAAGCAAAACGCTTTCGGAACTTTCACCTTTTGCCGCCATTATATATAAATTCGGGTGCTTTTCGCAAACTGCGGGAAGCTTCTTTTTTCCCACCCATTCCAAACCGTCCGTAAGCTGTTTTTGACGGTAGTAATTCTTAAAATAATTAACACTCGGATTCGAAAAATAAAAATCCGCCGCAAAAACCAAAAATCTTACTCCGTCTTTGTTTTCATATCTGTAAGCCCCCGCCGTTTTTTGCGGCATAATCCACGATAAAACTTCCGCCCCGCTTTCAACCGTAACGGAATAAATACGGCAACCGCCGATTCCGCAAATCTCATCGTCAAATTTCGAATAATATTCTCCCGCAACGCCCGAAGCCTTTTCACAATTCAAAAGTCCGACGTCAATTCCCCGCTCTTTCAAAATTTTTGCGGCAATAACGTCCAAAACCGCTCCGTTTTTAAGCATATCCTCCGAAACATACCTTGCGTTTTCCCCAAAAACCGCCACCGGAAATTCCGATTCGCAATAGCAGGTCGGAACGCTGTTTTCGGCAATAAAACTTACCGAAGAAAAACGTGCGTCATACAAACGTCCCGCAATTTGTTCTTCCTTTTGCAAAGGCAACTCCCACTTGCGAATTTTGTGCGTTTCTTCAAAAACAAAAATTCCGTCGGAGCGTTTGTTTTCAAAAAGTTTTGCAACGCTTTGCGCAAGTTCCAAACCCTTTATGTGCTTTTCTATGTACCCCGTTTCATAGCCTGTTTTTTGCGTGTAATCAAACATATATTTCAAAATTCCGTCCGAATTGCCGTCGCACCTAATCGCCAAATCAAACAGTTCCGCACATTTCGAATTAACGTTATATCTTGGTCGGGGGTACAAATCTCCCTCGGCAAAAATTTCCGCACCGTCGCCCGCCCTTTTTAACTGCGCAAACTGCATACGTTCCCGCTCAACCGCTTGAATTATGTTATATTGGTTATGATAAGGCGCGCCGAACGTCCGCAAAAACGGCTTTGTGTTTTTTCCCGCAAAAGTCTTTGCAAGCTCCGATACGTCCGTCCCGTCAAAATCCCAAGTTGTCGGTACGGCGCAAAATCCCACTCTTATTTTCGGGTTAATTTCATCCGTTGCCTCCCGCACCTTTTTTGCAAAGTTCATAAGAGCGTTTTTCGACATTTCCAAATAAGCGTCCCGATATTTGTTCTTTCCGCCGCAAAAAATAAGTTCCTCAATTTTTTCTCTCGGAATTACTTCGCCCGTCAAACGGTAAAATTCCTTTAAATGCCGCTCGCAAAAGCAACCGAAATAATACGACCGCAAATTCAGCCTGAAATCGTCGTCAATCATAATCAAATCGGGATTCAAAGAAGCAATTTTTTTAACGTATTTCAAATAATCGGCAACAAAGTTTTCGTCCGACGGACAATATCCGTGTTCAAAACATTCGCCCCCAACGCCGGTAAGTTTTATGTAATTTTTGCTTATTCCCTCCGAAGCGTCGTGCGCAAGCGACGAACCGTGTCCGAAGCCACCCAACCAAACGCCGACTTCCAAACCGTTGCGCCCGAAAAACTCAACGCTCTTTTTAAGCTTTTCCGAATCCGCAAATTCCGCAAAAGAATCCGCATAAAGCGGCGTAAGTGCGGCAATAAAAACCCGCTTTATTTTTCCTCTTTCAAAATAATCCAAATATGCGGCAAGGTCTTGTTCAAGTGCGTTTTCCCGCATACTTTCAAGCGCAATCGGAACCGATGTCGTATACATAGCAAAATATCCTCATTTGGCAAACAATCAAGTCAAACGTATCAAACATATATATCATATCATAAACAAAACGCCAAGCGTAATCAACGCCGCGCCCACAAAGGATTTCCACGTAAATTGCTCGTGCAAAAAAACGGCGGCAATAATAAGCGTCAACACAACGCTCATTTTGTCAATCGGCACAACTTTGGAAACGTCCCCAATTTGAATCGCCTTATAATAGCATAACCACGAAGCCCCCGTTGCCAGCCCCGAAAGAATCAAAAACAGCCAGCTTTTGGAGCTGATTTCCGTAATTCCGCCCCCAACTCCCGTAAAAAGAACCATTCCCCAGGACATAACCAAAACAACCGCCGTCCTAATTGCCGTGGCAAGGGTGGAATTAACGCCGTCAATCCCTATTTTGGCAAGAACGGAAGTAAGAGCGGCAAAAACCGAAGAAAGAACCGCAAGAATAAACCACATAAAAATCGCCTCTTTAATAAATGTTACGGTATTGCTATAATAACACATATAACGCAAAATTTCAAGTGCTTAATAAAAATTATCAAAAAATTCTAAAAAAATAACTATAATAAAAACTCGCAATTCCAAACGAACTTTTCAAAAACGAAAGACGCCGCAAAAACGCCATCCGCGCTGATTAAAATCCTGCGTTTACGTTGCATAAATGAAAGGAGAACCTTCTGCGGTTCTCCTTTTTTACGTATCTATTCCAAATATTCAATTTCCAACGTATAAATATTTATCCTGCACCGACGGTTATCTCTTTTAATTTGATCGTCAAAGTGAACGGTATAAACATATCCGTCTTCCACGGTAAACATAGGTCCGTTTTTTTGGTAATATCCGGTATAATCGGGAACATCTTTCCTTTCTCCGTTTACTTCTATAAACATATTTTGCATATTCGGTCCGATAAGACGCAGTATTTTTGTAACCACAAACACGGTTACTCCGTTATATCTGTAATAACTGCAGTTTTCCGCAGTGACAAACTCCCTGCTTCCGTCCTCCTTAACCTTTATATATGAATCGCCGTTTGTAGTGTAATAAAAAGACGGAGTGTACATTTCTATTTTTTCTCCGTCAAAGCAAAAATCCCATCCGAGTTTGTTCACGGCAACATCCCACGTTAATGGCAAGTATACTATACCGCCGAAAAACAGAATAGGATAATTTTCATCTTCATATTTTTCGCCGTTAATATAAAGCTCAAAAGGAGAACCGCTTACAGCATAATATTTACCGTATTTATCAAGCTTTGCCCAACTGTCGGAAACCATTGGTTTGGGAGATATATTTTCTTCAAAATTTAAAAATATCTTGTTACCCTCAATTTGCATATTAAGCCCAACAATTTCCATATTATGATAATTGAGCGGAAAATAAGTTATATCTTTATAAAAAACATCGGATAACCCAAATGGTTCTTTTCGGTAAAAGTAAGATAATTTATCTTAATGGGAAATTCGGGTATCGTTACAAAATAAGTCGGATTATTTTCCGCAGCCCGAACCGCAGTTGCCGAAAATATCATAATCAGCAACGATAGAACGGTCAATACTCTGTATTTCATATTTCAGCCCCTTTTTTCATACTTGTTTTCACATTATGAATGTTTTTTTAATCTAAAACTTTTGTACTTAAAACTTCTCCGTTTTCCAAATCTACCGTTACAAGAATGTTAGCCTTTCCGAAATCTTTTCGAGCGCACATTATTTCAAGAATGTTCCCGTTTATTTTAGGAGGTGTTTCCGCGTCTACCAATTCACCGTTTTTATACATGTGATTCAAAAAGTTTATTTTGCCTCTTAATTGCTCCATCAAGTAAAATTCCTTTTTTTTATCGCTTGTTACCCATAAAATTTTGCCGGAATAATAAATACTTACATCGTAACCCAGATAACATTTCTCCCATAAACAATATTCGTTTGTGCTTGTTCCCATTCTGTTAAAGAGCTTGCTGCTTATAGCATTGGGTCTCACCGCTTCTTCACTGTTTATGATAAGACCTCTATCGTTATCAAAAGAATAATCCCAATCTAACAACGTATGCGTTATATTCCATGTCAAAGGAATATACGTAACTCCGTTAAAGTTAAAAACCGGATAAAGAGAGCTGTTATCACACTCCTTTTTTTCAAATGATATATATGTATGGTAATCCGGAATTACAGCCTCATAAGAAACCTTGTTTTCTTCTTCCTTTAGATATTGTCCCAATTCCGAAGCGGTCCTTTCACCGTTCGCAATATTCAGAATCATTTCACCTTTATGAAATACCGCACTCGTATCAAAGATAATATTAAGCCCCATATATCTTGCAAAATCATATGTCATAGGCATATAGGTAATATCATTGTATATCAAAAATGGGTATTCACTGTATTTACTGTTATATTCAACTTCATTTACCGTCACAGGAAAACCCGGTATTTCCACCGTTACTGTCTTGCTTTCCGCAGCAACAAAATAAGGGAAACACAAACAAAGTAAAACACTCAGGACAAAAAACACACACTTTTTCAAGAAAACTCACCAACCTTCTTTACAATATAATTTATTGCGGGTAATATATGTTGATTTTTTCGGAACTCCAATGTGTATGCGCTTCCACATCCACATAATTTCTTGATGTGTTATCTATTCCAAATCTTCCGCAATAATCTTCATCAACATAATTTTCATCTATTTCGGCAGTAACTCCGGATGTTTCTGTTCCCGAATATATATAACACTGTGAAAATTCAGCACCCTCCAAATATGCTCCTCCGTCAAAAACAACAGTATTCCCAACTTTATCGTTTGTACACAAAGATATTTGTCTACGCCATTTTGCATTACTCCTTGTTATTCCCAAATCCTTAGTTCCAACGCAAAAAGCCTTTATTGTTTCGTTAAAATTATCAGCATTTATAATTTCCATCTGAACCCATTCATCATCAATAACAGTTGTTCTAAAATAAATATTCCTTACTTCTTGTAATCGAGAAATATCTTCCGGAGCGTTCGGAATCTGTAAATCTCCATTTGGATAAAGCCAACAAATTCTCCATTTTTCACCATATGTTCCCGTAGAGTATGTAATACCAATGTCGATGGTTTCATTAATAGTCCAAAACATAAAAGCATTTACATCTATTCCATTATTTTCGGAACCTGTATAAACTTCCGGCAATGTTGCAAATGCTGTGGTAGTATGGTATCCGGCAAGTGATAAAACTTCATACCCAACGCCGTTATCTTTCGATGGATTACGGTTTGTCGAAATCGGATCTGTGCAACTTACCGATGCGTCTGCTTCTTCCGGGACATAAAATGAAATAGGAGTATGTATAGCACTGTTTATAAGCTGTTCCACTTGGTCGTCCGAAAAATTGTATGCTTTTGCTTCTGCTTTAACCGACTGAATAATTTGCTCATAAGACCTATTATAAGAAATATTTTTTTCCGTATTGTTATAAAGAAGCGTCGGTTCCCCCGCAACATCGTTAAAAATATTTATGTCAACATTTCTGTCGATTAAAAATTTCAAGGAATCTTTACTTAAATCCAAAATGGTTGATTCATCTTCAAAAGAAATATCCAACGCAAAAACGTTTGAGTTCATTATCATAACTATCGCCAATATAAACACTGTAATCTTTTTTATAAGAGTTCTCCTTTTCAATAAAATTTACAAATAAAAAACGTGCAAACCAACCCCATATAATCAAAAGAGCTGACTCACACGCTATGCTTCAACCGGTTATATCCGTTTTGCGCAGAGGAATACAACAACCGCCGCATTTTATGCAAGCTCCGCCCTTTTGTTAAAAACTGTGCCATCGGTATCTCCCCCATTCCTTTTAGTTGTCTATATTGTACCATACTTTTAAAAAAAAAGCAATATATTTCAAAAATTTAACATTTTATTTGTGTTTGCCGTTCCTGCCAATGCCCTTTGCTTATCCTTTTCACTGTTATGCTGTCTTTTCGTTTCGGATTCCTCCCGCAACGCTTTTGTCAAAATAGACAAAATTTGCATAATCAAAATAAAATCGAAACAAAACGGTTGACTTTTCGGGTTTTATGTGATATATATAAAAGAGTGATAAGCAAAACAGCCGTAAAAAACAAAAACGAGGTAAATAACAATGGAACTCTCCGTAAATATACAGTACTACGAAAAAAACGTCGGTATGGAAAAAGCGGCAAAAATCGTGTCCGATGCCGGAATAAAATTGCTTGACTATACCCCCTCGCCCAACGCCGATAAATCCGAATGGAACAAAACGCTTGAAATTTTTAACAAAAACGGCTTAAAAGTACATCAGTGTCACGCACCGTTTAACCGTTACGGTCAGTACGGCGAACAGCACAAACAATTGCTTTCAAACAGCCTGGATATGGCTGTGTTTTTCGGAGCAAAATATCTTGCGGTTCACGGCGACGAATTCGATTTTAACAACAAAAAATTTTCGCCGGAAGCCGCGCTGACATATAATTACGAATATTTTGCGCCGACAGTCGAACTTGCGGCAAAAAATAAAATATATGTTGCGTTCGAAAACGTGTTTGAAGATAATTTCGGCGGAAATCCCCGATATTGTTCCGAACCCGACGATTTAATCAAGCTTATAGATAAATTTAATAATCGGTATGTTTGCTGTTGCTGGGATTTCGGTCACGGAGCCGTGCAGCTCGGAAACAAATGCGACAACGGCATAACAAAACTCGGAAATCGCATCCGTTGCACTCATGTGCACGACAATGCCTACGACCACGATTCGCACCTCGTGCCGTTTTTCGGTCAAATTGATTGGAACAAGAATATGAACGCCATAAAAAATACGCCGTGCGACGTGCTGAGTTTCGAATTGGTTTACGGAAACATTCCCGAAAACGCAATGCCGGCACACGCCGAAATGCTTGCAAAAATAGGTCAAACTCTGAACCGACTTGCAAACGGAACCGTAACGAATACCGATACGGCGATATAAAAAATCTCAAATAAAACCAATCCCCAATTATAACGCAAATTACTTCCCCCAAAACCGCCCGCAAAAATCGCTCCGCCGTCAAGCAAATTTGTCCACAAACAAATCTTCAAACCGTTGCAAAAATCGGTTAAAATATACAAAAATCGCCAAAACGGAATAAAATCAAAAAAATCGGTTGACTTTTCGGATTTTATGTGATATAATAAAAAAGTTATGAGGGAGTAGCAAGCGTTGTTTAACGCAGTAAGTCAACATAACGACCTTTCGGTCTGGCTTACTTTAATATGCGAGACTTATGCAAGTTGGGTGAACTGTGCATGGAGTCTTATGTGGTTTGAATCCGAGTACGGTATTACCGTATTCGGTTTTTTATTTTTTTTCAAAAAAACGTTTTCGGAGGTAAAAATGACGCTTAACATACTTCTTTTCGCCGTAGGATTAATACTGCTCATAAAGGGCGGGGACAGCTTTGTGGACGGAGCTGTGGGAGTTGCTCAAAAATTCCGCTTGCCGGATATAATAGTGGGCGCAACCGTGGTGTCAATCGGAACGACATTGCCGGAAGTAATGGTTTCGGCCGCCGGA
>CAZJCI010000083.1:3989-9463 GCA_964544455.1 uncultured Oscillospiraceae bacterium | reverse complement strand
TGAAAAACATCTTTGCACCCACTTCGAGTGCTGTTGTTTTTTGACATATATTATGTCTTCAATTTTAAGAATTTTAAAATTGAATTGAAAATTTGCAAATTCTTGTTGCATTTTCTCTTCGGATGTGGCATAATATGTGTAGCGAAATATTGGATGCTTGCATCCAAATGGAATGCACTTTGTAAATTGTTCCGGCAATTTATAAGGCGCTTTTTCTTTTGCATTTGACACGATATGTAGCTATGAAACAGCCGTAATTGCCGACGGTTAAAATATATGACGGCGGCTAAACGGCGGTTTTTTTGGATTTTTAAAATTAAAACGCCGCAAAAGCGGAAATTTACAAAAAATACATATGCAAGATAGCCGAAAACGGAAAAAACAGTTGCAAATTCGAATATTATATGATATAATTTAATGACGGAATATTTTAACTTGGCGGTTGTTGCCGTTTAATTAAAAAAGAGGTGCTTTTATGAAAAAACGAATTTTCGGTTTGATGTTTTTGCTTTTTGTTGCGATTTCCGTTATGTCTTTTCACACATTGGCGGAAGAAGACGACGATACGATTTATTATATAAATTATTGCGGAAAGTGGATTACAAACAAAAATCTTTCCGTAAAAACGCTGTATAGCAGCCATGACGCCGCAACTTTCGACCCGGATACAAACACGCTGACCCATAATACACAGCGACGGTTCCGACCTGCATAATCTATCTACCGAAGACTGCGGGGCGTATATAAATGCGAAAGGCGAAACCGAATATGCGATGATTTATGTTAATGAACCTTTGAAAAACCAAAGGTTGACAATTAAAGCGGAAAGCTATGACGGCAAAAAGATAACGCTTAAGTATTATAAATCCGACGACGATTATAAAAACGGCGATTCGAATTTCGGCGGAATTTATGCTCCGTATTCGAATATTGTTATTAAGGGTAGTAACGATATTGAAATTCTTACCGACCGCACGGCAATTACGTGTCAAAATTTGACTGTTGATTCATATTTTTATGCTGAGTCCAAATTCGGAGCGGGCATAAAAGCTTCGAAAACGATTACGGTTAATTCCAACCTGTTCGTCAGAAGCAGCGACGGGGGAGCATATACGGACGGCGTTGCGATTTCGGCAAAAAATTTTTTTGTAAACGCCGGGGGGAGCGTTGATGTGCTGTTCAGATGCCAAAGTATTGAAAAAAAAGACAACCCGAATAAAAAACAATATTTAACCGCATACGCCGTTGAGGCGGACAAGGTTGAACTTGACGGCGGAGGTTTGGTAATAGTAAATTATTTCAACGCAAACGGTTTTTATGATAATGGAAACGATGATGATAAAAACTTTGATGATTATAACTTTATAAAAGGTTTGAAATGCGATAGTTTGACTTTATCGGGCGGTTATTTTTATCACCAAAACCAATATAAAAACGGTTTTACGGATTATGGAAACATCAGAAGAGCTTCCGCCGATATAAATACGGTAGTGTTCCGCGGAAGCGGATACCTTTATACCAACATGATGACTTCAATCAAAAAAATCGTGATGGAAGGACCGTACAGGTTGCAAGAAGAATATGATACGACAATTTATGAGCATGACGGATATTTGACCAGAACTGCCGTTCCTATTGAAAATGCGGATACCGTTTATGTTCGTTCAATGGGTTCGGGGAGTGCGCAATATTCGTTTTTATCCGATTTCGGTCAAGACGAGGAAGAAAAATATACAACGGATTTTCCCATTGACGATTTTACGGAAATTGTGCGGGAATTTGCGGATTATAAGATAGTTATATCAGGCGGCCGCGGCGATGAATTTACATATACTTTTGACGAATGGGATTTGACTCGCTCTTTGCCGGAAATTACCGTTTATGGCGGACGAACTCTTATATTAAAAACGGATTCTTCCTATTTTCAGGATCCGGATTATGCGGCAAACTCTTCCCGATACGTGGCAAAGGAAATTTCCCTTAAAAACAAGATAATACTCGGCTTGGACGCTTCTTTGTATGTGAAAACCGACGTAACAATTTTGAATGGGCTTAACGTTGAATCGCTTGACGACAACGGCGGCGGCACGCTTTATTGCGAGGGCGGAACTACCTGCGGAACCGTTGACGACAACATTACGCTTGTTGTTACCGGCGGCAGTCATAATCTTGAATACGGCGGCACGGCATACGGCGGAACAAGCTCCGGCGGCAGCAGTCGTTGGACGGTTGAAAAAACGGTGTATACTTGCTTTTCCGAAACCGATTTCGATTGGAAAAAGTGCCAAATGTGCGTTTCTTCCGTATGTAGCAGTACTTCAAAATATTACGGATACGAAGGATATAACTGGAATTATTTTTATCCGGACGAAAACAATTTGCTGTATTTGTGGCTTCCGCAAACATATAAGGACGTTACCGTAAGTATTTGGCAAAATTCAAGCGGTAAATATGATATGAATCACAAGCTTTATTCGTTTGAACCGACAAAGCCTTTTTCGGACGGAACAATTTATCTTTTGGACAAAGAATTTATTGTTGACGATTTGCAATTGGGAACGGAAAATTATGTGATAGGCAACAATTTGACTGTTGTGCACAAAGACGTTTATGAGGACGCCAACTCTTTCCCGAGTAAAAATATAAAATATGCGTGGTATTTGATTGATAAAAACAACAACCGTACCAAGCTTGCGGAAACAAGTTATTTTACTTTTTGCAACAGCGATATTGAAAGCGGAAATTATACGCTGGTTAGGGAAGTTACTTTTAATGACAAATTGATTATTCGCCGAGATTGGTGTTATGTTAGGGCAATTTTCCTTACGCAACCCAAAAATGCGCATGCTATTGCCGGCAGTGATTGCGAATTTTGCGTGGATTATGATTATAATTCCGAAGTTTATGATTTTTGCAAGCTTAAGTGGCAGGTAAACAAGGACGACGGCAACGGTTTTGCCGATATTGAAAACTCCGACGGCAAAAAATATGTTGTTTCGGGAATTACGGAAGATAACATTGACGCTTTGTGCGGATATAAATACAGAGCGGTTGTTGTTTTGAAAGACAAAAACGGCGACGAGTGCGAATTCCTTTCCGACTCGGCGCGCCTTTATGAGCTTGATATGGACAAAACCACACATAAACTTCACATTGGCGAGGGCGAAGAATATGTTATGACGGCGTTTGAAGAATCGGAACTGCGAGAAGGTTATACGGTTGAATGGTCTTATACGGATTCAAGGGACAACAGTGTGCATAAAATTGATTGCAACTCTTTGAGCTATGCAAAAACAATAAGCGCGGAAGACGATTATTTTGATTATGTTTGCGTTGTTTCTTACGACGGTGTGCCGTGCGGAAAACACAGCTTTGTTATTAACGTTGTCGCTTTTGTTCAACCGCAACACCAAATTGCCGCTTTGAACGAAAATGTTACCTTTGTTTCCGGAGTTTTGGAATTGCGTTCGGGCAAGTGGATTGAAAATTATTGTTGGGAAGTTGACAAAGGCGACGGCAACGGATTTCAAAAAATTGACGACGCTACCGAGAAAACCTATACTTTTGTTTTGAACGACGAAAATATTTATAATTACAAATACCGTTTGCGCTTTGATTCGGGGATTCTTACAACGTCGGTTTTTGAATATTTTACTTATTACAGCAACGAAGTAAAAGTAATAGGAACTCCGCAAATTACGCAACAGCCCAAGGATATGACGGTGCATATTGCCGATGAAACCGAACATTCTTTTTCCGTTAAAGCCGACGGCGCAACGTCTTATTTATGGCAGATTAAAAACGGCGATGATTGGAAGAATTTGGACGGCGAAACTTCCGATACGCTTACTTTTGCAAAAATGAGCGACGAACTTGACGGCAACCAATACCGTTGCAAAATTTCAAACAATTTGGGCGAGGTCTTTTCCGATTCCGCAACTCTTACGCTTAAACGCACGCCGAAAATTGAGGACGTTCCCGAAGACGTTGTTGTTCTTGCGGGCGATTCCGCAAAATTCGAAGTGGACGGATTTTCGATTTGCGAAAACGACGCGGACATATATTGGCAATACAGCAATGACGGCGGCAACACGTGGGTTGATGTAAAAGTTATTAACAACACGAATTTCAACATATATTATGGATTTAAATATGACTATCAAATTGTGTTCGGCGAAAAGGATTTTGAAACGGGAGAATGGATTTCATATCCCGCGACGATATATATTTATACCGGTTCCGTTCTTTATATTCAAAAGGTTACAGCCGAAATGGACGGTTGGCTTGTGCGTTGCGTAACGCAGGACGATTATGCCGAAGAATATACAAAGGCGGCAAAAATTACCGTTTTGAACTGCAGTGCGGAAATTGACGATTATGCTTACGGTTCAACGCCCGCAAAACCCACAATTACGGGTGAGCCGAGCGGAAGTACGGTTACGTTCTATTATAACACGGAAAACAGCAACCAAAACGGGACAAAATGGGAAAACATCAATTCGAACTCGCTTGCCGAGGGAACTTATTATATTTACGCCGTTGTTTCGGATATACCGAACTATGAGGGAACGTTTGTTACCGCCCCAAAGGCTTTTACCGTAAAACCCAAAGAAGCCGCCGCAAAAACGGTGAGCGCAACCGTTTTGTGGGATAAGTTTGAATTTACTTATGCCGACGGCGAATATAACCCCGAAACTCACTTGTTTGACGAGGGCGAATGGAAAACAAACGGCGGTGCGATTACGGTTAAAAATACGGGCGACGAAGAAGTTACCGTTACATTTACGTTTACTTCGAATTCGGATATAAGCGGCATTACGGGCAGTTTTTCGAAATCTTCCGTGACTGTTGCGGCGGGCGCAAGCGAAAGTATTGTATTTTCGCTTTCCGGCAAGCCGAGCAGAGAAGTTAAAAACGAAATGCCCGGAATAATTACGGCGAATATTGCAAAAACAGCAGACTGAAAAACAGATAACGCTGAAAACGGTTTTGCTACAATGCGTATATTGATTGATTCGTACACGGCGACGCAGTTTGCGGTTACGTTTAAAAAATAAAATTCGGTTAAACCCACGCTTTAGGTTTTTTTAAAGCGTGGGTTTGTTCGTTAAGTTGAGGGAAATTTTGGGGGCGTTTTGTTGCGGAAATGGCGGTTGCGGCGTATGGTGTGTTTTTTTATGAAGCGGTTCGGTTATTTTGCAGTGTGCGTGTGTTGTGAAGCGGTTGGTTATGTTGTGGGTGGGGTGTGAAGCGGTTTGGTGTGTTGCAGTGTACGGTTGTTATGAAGCGGTTGGTTGTGTTGTGGGGGGTGTTGTGAAATAGTTCGATTATGTTGCGGTGTGCGCATTTGTTGTGAAGCGGGTTCGGCTATGTTGCAAGGTGTGGGCGCAAAGTGTGAGGCGGTTGGTGAGGGGAAAACTTATTTTTACGCCGAGTTCACACAAACGTAACCGCTTTTTGCTTTTTTGTACCGT
>CAZJCI010000083.1:0-3889 GCA_964544455.1 uncultured Oscillospiraceae bacterium | reverse complement strand
TTATTTTTACGCCGAGTTCACACAAACGTAACCGCTTTTTGCTTTTTTGTACCGTCCGTGTGCGATAAAATATTTTTAAACAAAGTAAAGGAGCGTGTTTTGTGTGAAAATTAAATTTATTGCCGCTTTGGCATTGCTTGCGGTTGCGGTTGTCGCAACGGCAACGGGATTTTGCGGCTGTTCGGAAAAAAACGGCGACGAAAACGACGGTAAAAAGGTGCAAAACGTTGCCGATTATGCCGAAAACCGAAACGGAACGGAGGGGGAAGTTTTGGGAAATTCGGAAAACGCCGAAAGTTGGGGAGAAGCCGAAAATTCGGAAAATTCGGAAAATGCGGAGAAAAACGAAAATGCGGAAAATTCCGAAAGTTCGAAAGAATCCGAAAAATCCGAAAACGAGGAAGAATATGTTCTTTATAAAGAAACGGAGGAAGAATCAGAAACCGAAATTGTTTACGGTTATAACGAGCGGGGCGACTGCGTTTGCATAACGGAATATTCTCCGCAAACGCAACTGCGGCAAACGGTTTTTACGGCGGATTTTATATATGAAACGCTTGAAAACGGAAATAAAGCCGTTTTTATAAAATCACGGCGAAACGGCGAAGCGGAACGAGAACAATATAAGGAATATTCATCGGACGGAAAAATTCTTTTTTTCAGGGACAAAGAACCGAGTATGTTTGAAGACTGCGGCGGATATTGCGAATATACATACGAATACGATTCAAACGGCAGACTTTCCGCAAAAAACACATTTTTGATTTTCGAATCGGACGAAAACCGAAATTCGCAAACCTCCGAACGCTTTGAATATGACGAAAACGGCAATATGAAAAAAGAAACAAAATTCGACGTAAACGGCAATGCGGCGGGATTTACGCTTTATGAATACGACGAACGCGGAAACGAAACCCGCCGAACGGAATATACTCCCGACGGCGAGGAAGATTCCGAATCCTATATTACCGAACGGAAATATGTTTACGACGAAGAAAACAGAATTGTTTCGCAAAAAGAACTTAACGTTATCCCCGGCGGCGGGGGCTTTTATGTTGCAAGCAACGTTGAACTTGAATATGACGAAGCGGGACGGCTGCGCTTTGAATATGACCGCAAATATGGCAAAGTTTGCGAATATAAACCCCTTTCCCAATGCATTGTGAAGTTTGCGGAGAACGGTTGAGTTACAAACGTTACATAAGTTACAGTTAGGTTACAAACACCCGAAAACACTTGATTTTTTTTGAAAGTTGTAGTATAGTATAAGCAAGCAAAGTGAATTTGCTAAATTCTATTATTTCAGGAGGAACACACGATGAGAAATTCCAAGAGATTTCTTTCACTCGTAGTTGCGGCTCTTATGTCAGCAAGCGCTGTCGCTACAAGTGCATCAGCAGCAAAGTTCACAGACGTAGACGCTAATAACGAAGCGCTTAACGACGCTGTTGAACTTCTCACAGCTCTCGGCGTAGCAAAGGGTACAACAGAAACCACTTTCGGCACCGAAGAGGGCGTAACCAGACAGCAGATGGCAGCATTCATTTACAGAATGATGAATGCCGGCAAATCCGTTGAAGGCGGCGATAACTTCACATCTTTCGCAGACCTTGACGACTCCACCTACTACTTCATGGTATCTTGGGCAAACAGCCAAGGCATCATTAAGGGCAGAAATGCAACAACATTCGATCCTAAGGGCGGCATTACTCTTCAGGACGCATACACAATGATCGTTCGTGCTTTGGGCTATGACGACGGCACACTTGCTTATCCGATCAGCTACATTTCCAAAGCCGAAGACCTCGGACTTGACGAAGACCTTCCTTCTTCTCTCAACTATACGGATACTCTTACAAGAGGCAACGTTGCAATCATCCTTGCAAATATGTTCTATGCCGAAACATCCGAAGTTGAAATTAAGTATGAAGCTTCCTGGAAAGAAGTTCAACTTTCCGACGGCTCTTATGCAGTAGTTTCCAACGGTCAAACACCCGTTGAATACCAAAAGACAGTTGCCGAAAAGGTTTTCGAAGTTGAAAAGATTTCGCAAAGAGTTGTTGCAACTCCCAACTATTCTTTCGACGGCGCAGAAAAGCCCGATGAAGATACCGAAATGATCACACTCAGCGCAAAATATGTTGTTGATTATGATGATTACGACACAGATATTCCTTCGCTCGGTCAAATCGAATTCGCAGAACTCGGACTCGACGGAAGCGCAGACGATTACTTCCTTAACGACATCGTTATGTTCGTAAAGGAAACAGACAACGACGAATATGAAATCTTCGGTGCGACCGCAACAGGTTCCAAGACAACTGTTTCTTTCGACGATATTACTTTCGGTACAATTTCCGGTACATCCGCTGAAAAGTACTACGACGGAACAGAAAAGGAATATAAGATTATTAACGGTCTCCTTACAATCGACGGCGTTAAAACATATCTCTTCAACGCTCCCTATTCCTATGCTAAGGACCAAGACACAAACAAATACAACGCTAAGTTCATCACTCTTGATTCTTTCGACGGCGATATGGAAGAAGAAAAGATTTATATGAACTATATCTTGGATAAAGATATGAACGACGTTGTTGAAAGCGTTGTTGATAACGACGATACTTCCGCTGTTGTAGGTACCTACCACGCTAAAGACGATAAAAATAAAGTAGACGCATATTGGGATTACGACGGAATCCTTTCGCAAATGTACTTTGGCGGTCTTGGTGAAGTTGACTGCTACGACTGCGATAACGACGGCAGATATGACTACCTCTTTGTTAAGAACTACCTTGTTGGTACAATCGACGATGAAGAAGATGCCGATGTAATGGATAAGGCTAATAAAATAGATGGTACAGATAATGCTGAAGACACAAAGATCTATACAGATATGTCCATCGTTGAAGGCGTTGAAGCGGCAGACGAAGACATCGTTCTTGCTTATGTAAACCCCGAAGCAAACTATGTTAAGATTGCGGAAGTTCTTACAGGCGTTGACGCAACAATTTCCACATCCGCAACAAAATACTTTGCACTCTCCACAGGCGAAAAGGTATACTATAAAGACGCTAAGGCAGTTGTTGTAAACGGCGAACAAAATCTTGCAGATCTTGACAAGGAAATCGACTTCAACTCTGAAGCAACATACTACTTCACTGAAAACGGCAAGCTTGTATATGTTACAGGTCTTTCCACAGCAATCAACCTTAACGATAACTATGTTGTTGTTCTTGAAAAGAAAGCATACCAGTCCACAGCTCTTGTAGACGGCGTTATTGAAAAGGCATACTACATTGACATTTATAACGACGGCGCAATCAAGTCCGTTAAGGCTAAGAAGATTGCCGCTACTTCCAGCACATATAAGAACAATATGGCTGCAGACGACGAAACACCTCTTACTCCCGTTGTTGATGACAGCTACGATTTTACAAAATATGTGAACAAACTTGCAACAGGCAAATCCGACAAGAAGGGTGCTTACTACTTCAAACTGCTTGATTACACAATCAACACAGAGATCAATGCTCTTGCAACGGATAAAGAAGACGCTGAATATAGAATGCTCAACGGAAAGAATAATGTAGAATTCTATAAGAAGTCCGGCTACATTTACAACCTCTCCGACGCAACATTTGCTTCCAACAAGAAGATTAAGGGCGTATACATTAAGCCTTACACACAAATCATTATCAAGTCTCTTGATAAGGACGGCGAAGATGTTGTAGCACTCTACGGTTACGATAATCTCCCCGACATTAAGGAAAACACCAAGTTTAACAACGTATCCTATGTACTTGTTAACAATGTTAACTCCACAGCATACGAAAACCTTGCAGTATTCTACGGAACACTTAACGATGAACTTAAGGGAGCTAAGGGC
>CAZJCI010000082.1:0-9580 GCA_964544455.1 uncultured Oscillospiraceae bacterium | reverse complement strand
AAAAAATTTATTGTTGAATTGTCAATGATAGGTGACAAAAAATAATGAAAGACTTGTGGTGCGGTCTGTGACTTTTGTCAACAAGACTTTTCCAACTCTTACCACCATTATTTGCGTCGCCATTCATAGTTGAGTTTCCGCTTACTCTGTAATACTTGTAAGCCGCTGTTACTCCTTTTTTGTCGTTTCTTTTGACTATGCGTTTACGAAAGTGTGCATTAATGTCAAAATATTCATGAAAATAACTTGTTTGATAACGGTTTGTTCGGTCACGAAACATTATATCATCTTTGAAGTTCATTTTCCTTTTTATTTGTTACCCATCAATTGTATTACAACAGCGTATGTTTTTAATTATAATATAAAAAAATACATATTATGAGGTTGAAAAATTCTTTAATTTGTAGTAGAATGAATAAGATTAACGCATTGGCAATAAAACTCTTATATTCCAATTTTTTTTGAAAGGAAACAAAAAATGAACAGTAAAACTTATATCACTGTGGTTTTGGGAATAATAGTTGCAAAAATAGTCGGTTTTTCCAGAGACATTTTTTTTGCTCATCAATACGGTACCGGCGTGATTTCGGACATCTATTTTCAAATTTTCAGTATCGTAACGTTGGTTTTTACCGGCATAGGAATTGCGCTTCAAACAAGAGTGATTATGAATCTTAACAAAGAAGAAAACGCCTCGTTCGAAAGAAAAAAAGCGTATGTTTCAAGTTTTATTATGAAAACCGTTATATATCTTATTGCGGTTACGGCGGTGTTGTATGTTTTTGCAAGACCGTTTACAAAATTGCTTCTTCCGGAAATATCCGGCAAAGATTTTGAAACCGCCGTCGGTTTAACTTATATAATGCTTCCTTCGTTTTTATTTGTAACAGTCGCCTACATAATATCCGGAGTTTTGCAAAACAGCAAAGTGTTTTTTATTCCTTCGGTTGTAAGCTTGCCTTATAATGTAATTATTATTGCGTCTTTGTTTATTCCGAACGTTACAATACAGCAAATCGGTATTGCAACAACAATCGGTTGGTTGCTTCATATTGTAATACAGCTTCCGGACTTTTACCGTAAAGGATACCGTTTTATATATCGTCCCGCAAAAGATCTTACAAAGAAAAAAAGCCGTGCCGATATGACGATTTGGTGGATTTTTATTTCGAATATGATGTTCCAACTGTGCTTTATTCTTGATAAAGCGTATGTAAGCGGTGATCCCGGAATGACTTCCACGCTTAATTATGCCTCAAATTTGTTTGTTACAATTTCAAGCGTATTTGTTGTTGCAATGTCTTCCGTTGTGTTTCCGTCTATATCAAAAAATTATGAAGAGGGAAATATAGCTTATGTCAGAGAGTTGATTGGATATATAATAACCGTTATGTTTGCGGTATTTGTTCCGTTTTTGTTAGTCGTTTCGCTTTTTGGCGAACAAATAATCGGGCTTGTTTACGAAAGAGGTCAATTTACGCACGAATCAACAATTGCCACCGCTTCCGCGTTTGTTATATACAGCTTCGGAATTTTGGGATATTTGGCGCAAGAGCTTATAAATAAAGTTATGTATCTTGCTTCAAAATATAAATATACAATAATAGGTACTGTTTCGGTTGTTGTTTTAAAAGTTGTTTTAAACTCTCTGTTTGTTAAAAATTCCGATAACGGAACATTTATTGCCTCTGTTTCAACAACGTTGCTTTTAACATTATACGCAATTATGGCGTTTGGAGTTTTGAAAAAAATAATAGGTAACTATATTTCAAAAGGCGTTGTTATTAACATTATTAAGGTTCTTATTTCGGGGGCTGCCGCTTTTGCGGTTTATTGTGTTTTTAAAATATTTATGCCGGAAATCGTTACAAGTACTTCACCGATATTTGTATTTCCCATTCTTATTTGCGGCGTTGTATATATTGCCGTTGCATTTGCTCTTGGATTGCATAAGCAATTGCTCAGAAGTTCCAAAGTAAGTTCTCACAATAAATAATAATTAAAAAATACGGAAAGGAACTACCAAAAAATGAAAAAGAATTTAAAGCATATTTTTGCACTCGCCATTGCGATAATTTTAATAATTACGCTTATTCCGACATTCGCCAAAAGAATCGAAGTTGAAAAAACAAATACAAACGTTGTTGTTTCGCTTTATTACAACGATATTGCCAATCGTTTGCGTGGAAAAAAGTTAGACGACGCCATTGAAGAATTTAAAAAAATAGGCGTAACAACATTATCTTTTTCCGAGGAAAACATAAACGCAATGGTTGCAAGAGGCGATATTACCAATATTAAATATAATGTATTGAAACATAAATACGATGATGAAAGCATCGCTCTTGCAAACGAAATCGAAAAAAAAGCTCCGGATATTATTTATGATTCTCAACTTATCATTACCAAAAACGATGAAACCGCAAAATTTTTAAGAAAGAATTTTCCTTTAAGATATTCGTCTGACGAATACAAAGAAATTGTTGTGGAAAACGAAATTGCCGGAAATACAACAACAGTGTTTTGTATTTATGACGGTACGCTTCCCACAAACAATATACAATTGGGCTATGACGAAGAAAAAATTGCAAAATATAACGATATGGGATTCGATATTTGTTTGATCGTAAACTTGCAGGACAGCAGCAAAATAGGTTACATCAACAATATAAAAAAAATGACCGAAAAATACGACGGTATAAAGTATCTCAGCGTCAGAGCTCCTATTGTCGGCACGGATAAAGAAAGCGACGCAAAAGAACATTATATTAATATTACAAAGCTTGTTGACAAAACCGATTTAGCTCTTGTGATTACCGAAAATGCAAATCAGCTTTCAAACGAAACATTTTCGGGATACGACATTGTTTTTAATGCAAATTCGGATAAAGTATTACGTTCATACGAAACTTACGATGCTTCCAACAGTGATGAAACTCACTATATGTTCAGATATTACCAGTATTTGAATTCGACAATAGATAGAAATATCAGATTTATCACTGTTTCGCAAATTCATTTGGAATATACTCCCTATGAACAGTGTACCGAATATACGCTGAAAGCGGTTGACGAGTATATTCAAAAAATAACCGAACTCGGATATACGGTAAACGGCGCTCCTCAATCGTTTGATTATGACGATTCCCTTGCGCCTGTTAATGCGGTTGCCGTTGCGATTATGGTTTTAATGTTATATCTTATGTTTGTTATGGTTTTTGAAACCGAATATAAACATCTTTTCACAATATCTGTTGTTATTGCAATACTCGGTGCGGCGGTTGCGTTAATAATGCCGAATTCTTATGAATGGATATTCCCAACGGCTTGGTCTGTTCTTGCGCCGTGCTTCGGTATGACTGTTGTTATAAGTATTGCGGATAAATTAAGATATAAGCTAAAAACAGTTCCGTTTGCGTTGCTGATTACATTTTCCCTTGTATTAATAATGAGTGCTTGCGGAATTGTTCAGTCGTCGTTGCTTTCGGGAATTAACTATTATGTTAATAACGATATTTTCAGAGGCGTAAAACTTTCTTTGTTTTTGCCGATTGTTTATACAGCTGTGATATATATATATAAATTTGTAAAAATAGATTATAAGTCCGCTTTAAAAAAGATTATGGAGTCTGATATATCAAGTCTTTCAAAAATCAAGTTTTCGCAAATTATCGTAATTGCCGTTGTGGCGTTTGTTGTTTATAAGATAGGAAGTTTATATATAATGAGAAGCGGAAACGTTAATTCCATAAGCAGTATTGAAAGCGCAATGAGAAACTTTATAACGGAACTGTTTGAAGCTCGTCCCAGAACCAAAGAATTTCTTGTAGGTTATCCTTGCCTTGTTCTTTTTGCATATTATTTTAAAAATACCAAAATTAAGCCGCTTCATGGGCTGTTGCTTTGCGGAGGTTCCATAACTGCGGCGTCAATATCAAACAGCTTTTGCCATGTTTTTACTTCGGTTAAAACAATATACGGAAGAGTGATTAACGGTGTTATTATCGGTGCCGTTGTTTGCGTTATAATTTATATTCTGAATATTCTTTTGGTTAAACTTATAAAAAAACTGATTGACAAATACATTAAGGAAGATTCAAAATGGTATGGGCTGTATAAGACTTTACTTGGTGAAGGAAAAAACAATGACCAATAAAAAAATTGTAATATGCGGTTATCACGGATATTCGAACAGCGGAGACGAAGCGTTATTAAAAGCGATGATAGATATAATCAGACGTAAGTATTCGAATGTGGACATAACCGTTCTTTCGGTACACCCCGAATCGACGGGAAAGCTTTACGGCGTAAATTCCGTATACAGATATAACCTAATAAAGATTTATAAGCTTTTTAAGTCGTCAGATTTGTTTATTTTCGGAGGCGGAAGCTTATTGCAGGATATAACAAGCAAACGTTCGCTTTATTATTATCTTACCATTCTTAACATGGCAATTAAATCCGGAATAAAAATTATGCTTTACGGCAACGGAATCGGACCGCTGAATCACAGGATAAGCCGCCGAAAAACAGCAAAATGCCTTAATAAGGTTGATCTTATAACGCTTCGCGATGACCTATCGGATAAGCTTTTACAGGAAATTGGCGTAAATAAACCTTCGATTTTTATTACGGCGGATCCTGCTTTCACTTTAAGTTTTGACGATCTTTCAAAAAACGAATCTTTGCTTTTGGACGCAAAGATTCCGAAAGGGAAAAAATATGCCGTTATTTCGGTGCGGGAGTGGAAAAATGCGGTGAATAATTTTGTTGACGTTATTGCCGCTTTTTGCGATAATCTTAACGAACAATATAACGTTTTGCCACTGTTTATTCCCATGCAATATAAAGAGGATTCGGAAATTTCGAAAGCCGTTATTTCAAAAATGAAAAGTGACGGTTACATTATTCAGCGTCCTCTTGAGGTTGACGAGATTTTTTCGTTAATAGGCTTTTCCACCGTTACGTTGGGGATGCGACTTCACACTTTAATATATGCTACAACTCTTGGAGTTCCATGTATTGCCGTTTCTTATGATCCTAAAGTTACTGCTTTTATGCAATCCATTCATCAGCCGCTATGTATTGACGCGGAAAAAATGAATGCGGATAGTTTAATTGCGCTTTTGCAAAAAATGATGTCGGAGCTTCCGGAAATGCGAAACGATATACGAAAATCGTTGGAATATTTGCGTGAAAAAGCCGAAAGCAATGCCGATTTGGCAATAGAACTGTTAAAAAAATGAGTTTTTATTGCGGTTATGAGCGAAAAATGATAGAAAATAAATGTCAAACGGCGTAAAAACAAGCACGGTATTTAAATGTGCTTCGCGCGCTGAATCAGCGAATTTAATTTAGCTTTGCACTGAAAGTTGAAAATTTAGCTAAAAGGCGGCATATGAATTATACACTGATTTTATATTAATTACGAATAATGAAAAACACCGTGTTGAAACCCAAATTTACATTACGTTAACAATATATATATATATATATATATACAAAGGTTATTGTATAATAATAACTAAATTAGGAATAACGAATTTAGTATATAATTACGTCGCTGTTCGTTTTTCGAAAGGAGGGTGTTAGGGGAAGGGATGCCGATTTGTGAATAAAGAAGCAAATCGATATTAATTCCTCATATGAAAGCATATGAAATAGGAGTTCGATATGCGATTCGCCGCTCTTATTTCTTTTTTGAATGTTGAATCGTAAAACTGTAATTTGAAATTTAATTTAAATTTTTTTATAACGGAACGGAGGAAAAATGAAAAGATTTATTTCTTTTGCGTTATCGCTTTTTACGGCGATAAGCGCATGCGCCACGATTGTGACGGCACAAGAGAACGATGCGGTAACAATAACAAGCGCAGTTGATTTTTACAAAGAACATAAAGGCGATAACTTTCTTTACGAAATGCGTCCGCCTTCGGGGGACGAAATTCCTTACGGCGTATCCAAATATCCGCCGACAAAATGCTATTATCCCCTGGGAAAAAAGAGCGGTATTGAAAGACCTGAAATATATACGTGGGATACCGCCGAAATGGAGATCGAGGGAAATTTTGTTAAGTTTTCGCCGACAAAAGATTCTATGTCTTTAACGTTTGACACATCGCCCGAAAGTTATTATATGGATTATTCCAAGCCGTATTTCACAATGGTTTTGAAAACCTCAAAAGCGTTCAGCGGCTCTCTTTTTGTAAAAACTCTTGACAGCAAATATCGCAAGGAATTTCCCATTGAATTTACCGGCGAATGGCAAAAGGTTATTCTCGATTTTTCGGATGAAAACGGTTGGACTATGCGAGATGAAAACAAAGAATATCGTCCCTATTATAAAACGCCTTTTTCGGAAGAAATAAACGATTTGTTCGGCGGTCACAATTTTGTGCTTAACGGCAACGATAAAACCGATTATTATTTGTTCGATTATATAATGATGTTTGACAGCATTGAAAAAGCGGAGGCTTTTAACGGAATTGCGAATGTTGTTAACACATCGCAAGCCACGGTTGAAGAAACCCGTACAATAATGAGTGCTAAGGCTCGTCCGACGTTATATTTTATGAACGGTTATGATGACGGTACGTTTAAGCCCAATCAGGGAATGACAAGAGCGGAAGCGGCGGCGGTTTTGGCAAGACTTATGGAATCGGAAAGTGTTATTTCTGAATTCAGGGAAACCGTGTTCAATGATGTTTCGAAAGACGATTGGTATTATAATTACGTAACTTTTCTTGAAAAATACGGAGTTTTAAAAATATTTGAAAAAGAATTTTTACCGAATCAAAAAATTACAAGAGCCGAATTTGTTGCGCTTGCGGCAAATGCAGGAGCGTTTGACCCTGCAAAGGTGCAAGACGATGAAGTTTCTTTCAGTGATGTTACCGCCGAAAATCCGTATTATGATGCGATAAAAGTCGCCGCATCAAGCGGAGCGGTAAAAGGATATACCGACGGCACATTTGCGCCGCAAGGCACTTTGACAAGAGCCGAAATAACAACTGTGCTTTGCAGAATTTTGGATGTAAAAGAAAAAGCGGATAAAAATCAAAAATTTTCGGATCTTGATAAATCACACTGGGCGTATGGATTAATTATGGCTGTAACTTCGACGGCAGATTATGGAGCAGGGGAGGAAAAAATTTTGGAAGTGGATAAATTAGCGGCAAAAAGAGTTGAAGAAATAAGAAATTCCGAAACGACGGTTAAAGCAAAAGACGGCGGAACGGCATATTACGTATCTGCAAGCGGTAGCGACGCAAACGACGGTAAAACGCCCGAAACCGCTTGGAAAACTCTTGATAAAGTTTCCAATGCGAAATATAATGACGGTGATGTTGTATATTTTAGACGTGGAGATATTTTCAGGCTTGACGGTTCTGCGCTTAAACTTACAAACGGCGTTTCTTATTCCGCATACGGAGAGGGCGAAAAACCGCAAATTTACGGTTCTCCCAAAAACGGAGCCGACGCTTCAATGTGGACGCTTATTGACGCAGAGCATAATATTTGGAGATATGAAGAAAAAATTATAGACCAAGGTTCGCTTATTTTTAACGGCGGCGAAAAATGGGCTACAATTATGCAAACGTATTACAGCGAAAGTAAGAAAAAATTTACCAACGCAAACGGAAGTGACTTTGATTTTATTAAAGCTCTTGATCGTGATTTGGCAATGTTTTGCGAAACTTTGCCGGATTCCGGGCTTCCTATTGCTTCAAAAACAAAGGGATATTTATATTTAAGATGTGACGAGGGTAACCCGGGCGAAATTTTTGATTCCATTGAATTTATGCCTTCAAGGCATATAATAACCGCTCAATCAGATGATTACAATTTTAAGAATATTGTGGTTGAAAACCTTTGCGTCAAATATGGAGGAGCGCACGGTATACACGCTTCCACCGCAACAAACTTTACCGTTAAGAATTGCGAATTCGGTTGGATTGGCGGCGGTATACAGTCTTATACATCCGGTACGGGTTCCGGCGGTCGTTACGGTAATGCGGTGGAAACCGGATTTTGCGACGGATATTATGTTCAAAACAACTATGTATATCAGTGCTATGACGCAGGCTTGACTTTCCAAACCGGAAACAGCACAAATAGCGGTGTCAACCATAACGTGCATTTTGACGACAACGTGATTGAATATTGCAATTATTCCATTGAATATTGGTTAAATCCGGAAATTAAGGACCTTGAGTTATATAATATTGAAAACTTTACAGTAAACAACAATATTATGAGATATGCCGGATACGGTCTTTGCTCGATGCGACCTAACCCCGGTCATTCCGCACATATTAAGGGGTGGACAAAATATAATGCCGTAAAGGATAATTCGTATGAAATTTCCGGAAATATTTTTGACAGAAGCGCAGATATGATGGTACATATAGGTTTGACGTCGCAAACTGCGGCAACATCCAAACCGAAAATGCATGATAATACGTGGATTCAATATATATCGGACGAAAGCAACAATGCGACTTTCGGTGAATATGAGCTTTCTTCCGTCAGAATCTATTATAATGAAGATATTCTTGATGTTTTTGAAAAATACGGAATTAAAGATACCGACGTTTATTTTTTGAAATAAGATTTAACGGTGCAATATTTAACGGGGCGTTGTATGTAAGTAACGCCCCGTTAAATAATACACAAAAAGGAAGGAGCAAAAAGCTACCTTCCTTATGTGCAAAAAGATTAATTTGTTTCGGTGATTATTGAGCCGATAAAATTTAAGCTCTTGTAACCTTGCCGGAACGGAGACAACGAGAGCAAACGTAAACCGTTTTGTGTTCGCCGTTTTCGCTTACAGCCTTAACTCTTCTAATGTTGGGCTTCCAAGCTCTGTTTGTCTTTCTGTTAGAGTGGGATACATTGTGACCGAATGTAACACCCTTGCCGCATACTTCGCACTTTGCCATTCTTTGCACCTCCCGTTAAAGAGAAATTATGACCGTCGAAGCCGTGCTTTGCCTGACGGAGCTTTCATTTTTAATTCAAGAAATGTATAAAAACGCATATACATACTGAACAACAATAATATTATAACACAACTGTTGTTGTTTTTCAAGTGTTTTTTTTATTTTTTTTATTTTTTTTTGATTTTTGACAATATGCGAAAAAAAATAGGTATTTTTAAGTGTATTTTGCACATTGTGCAATAAAAATTTGCTTACCGCAGAAAAAGCTTAATTATAATTTTCTGTATTGCAATTGTTGTGAAACAAAAAATTGGAGAATGAACTCCTTATATGATATTATATGATACGTTTTTTGGGATTTTTCTTTCATCAAACGTACAAAACGCAGAGTTTGTATATGCGTTGCCGAGAATGGATATTTCACTAAAGATAAAGCTAACAGTAACGACGAAAAAAAGTAAGTCGATAAAAAATTCTTGTCGTTCACATCGGTGGTGGGGAAACATTAATACTGCAAAATGGAGAGAGTTGAAAATTTATGTAATTTTCATTATGTGATAGATAAAAGCAAGACGAGATGATAGTAAAATACCGAGCAGATTCTATTACTCTACTCGGTGTTTTGTTGTTTGTCCGAA
>CAZJCI010000081.1:0-9785 GCA_964544455.1 uncultured Oscillospiraceae bacterium | reverse complement strand
TCGCTCATTCAAACCATAGGACGAGCCGCCCGTAACGCCGAAGGAAAAGTTATTATGTATGCGGACGGCATAACCGATTCAATGCGAAAAGCCATAACCGAAACCGAACGCCGCCGAGCAAAACAGGAAAAATATAACAAAGAAAACGGAATAATTCCCCAAACCATAATCAAGGACGTTCGAGAAATAATCGAAATTGCCGCAAAATCGGACGGTATATCCTCCAAAGGCGGAAAAAAGCTTACCAAAAAGGAAAAAGAAACGCAAATTGCAAAATTGCGTGAAGAAATGCTTGAAGCTTCCAAACGCTTGGAGTTCGAAAGAGCCGCATATTTAAGGGACTTGATTATAAAAATCGAAAACGGCGCAAAAACGTAATTTGCATAAAAAAACTCGGCGTTAAAATACGTCGAGTTTTTTTGGGTTTAAGCCTTTTTAACCGTCACGGAAGTTTTGCTTTGAACTTTTTCGATCCATTCCTTAACGGTTGAATCTTCGGGGAATTTTAAATGCGCCAAAGGATATGTTCTTCCCAACATTTCCGATTTTCCGCTTCCCAGCGGGTGATAAGGCTCAATGTTCACTTCAAGTATGTTTTTAAGCTTTTCCGCCGTTGCGGCAATCGCAAAAAGATGTTCGTCGTCATCGTTGATTGTCGGAATAATCGGACAACGCAACACAGTGCTTTTGCCCAAAGAATCAAGCGCAAAAAGATTTTTCAATATGATTTCGTTTGTAACGCCGGTAAATTCACGATGCTTTTCGGAATTTGAAATTTTATAATCAAAAAGAAAAATATCGGTATATTGCGCAATTTGCTCAAATTTTTTTCCGTCGGCAAATCCGCAGGTTTCCATGCAGGTGTGCAAACCGTTTTCCTTTGCCAAACGCATAAGTTCAAGTGCAAATTCAAACTGAAACATCGGCTCTCCGCCCGAAAGCGTCATGCCGCCGTCGGAATTTTCATAAAAAGCCTTATCTTTCAAAACGTCCTTTATGGCGTCCTGCGCGCTTATTTCATAACCCGCCGTTTCCAAAGCGTCCGCAGGACAAATTTCGGCGCATTTGCCGCACACGGCGCAGTTTTCACGGTTAAAAATATGCTTGCCGTCGCTTAAAAACAAATGACATTCGTTTGGACATTTAGCGGCGCATTTGCCGCATTTCATACATTTCGATTGGTTGTAAAAAAGTTCCGGAAACGCTTTTTTCGATTCCGGATTGTGGCACCACACACAGTTCAAAGGACAGCCCTTAAAAAAAACCGTGGTTCTTATGCCGGGACCGTCGTTTACGCAAAATTTTTGTATGTTGAATATTGTTCCTTTTACCATAACTGTTTCGTTCCTTTCAGCACGCATGGATTTTTAAATAATTCTATCATACAAGGAATAAAAATGTAAATGTAATTTTCGGTTATTTATAATTTATGCGACAAAATATATTTTACCCTTGCGCCAAAGCAAGTTCGCCAAGCGTGGTTAAATAAGTTCCCGGATAATAAATTGCAAGTATTTGGTCAAACGTCTTGCCGTTTTGCGCCAAAGTCATTGCTCCGAATTGACTCATTCCCACACCGTGACCGAACCCAACCCCGGAAATTGTATAAGAAAGCGGAAGAGTTGCGGGATAAAGCTCCTGCGGCTTTTCGCTTGCGGCTCGCATAACATATGCGCCGTAGCCAATGTCGGTACGCTTTTGCGTTCCTTGCGCCGTGGCAACCGCAACGCTTGAACCTTCTTCCAAAAAGTTGGGAGTCAGCAAAAACCTCGGACTTTTCACAAATTTCGAAAGTATACTTCTTGTATTTGCGGAAGTAACGGCAACAACGTTGTTTCCAAGTTCGTCCGTAACCGTCACTTTTCTTGCATAACCGTTATCCGCATATTCAACGTTAATGGCGGCAATTCGCCCCGAAAGCTTACCGCTGTATGCCGACTTCGAATTAATATAAGCAAAAATTTCTTCCGTGCTTACCGTACTACTCCAAGTGCCGCCCGGATAGCTTTCGGGAGTTTCGAATTCCGTGGGAACGCCGCACAAATAGGGGTAATCTTCCTCGTTGCCGCCCCATGCGCCCGCCGCGCTTTCCGTGTGGTCGCCCGCACTGGAAGTATAAACCGTCAGCGCAATTTTGCCGTCGTAAGCAAGAACAACGTTTGCCGTAGCTTCCACGGCGGCGTTTGTGGATGGCTGTTCGTTGCTTCCGTTACCGCCGTAAACCTGACAGCAGGTTGTGTCGCAAACGTCCACTCCGTAGCGAGAATGTTTTCCGTTCATGGAACAAAGCGCATAAGAACGTGCCGCAACAGCCGCGCTTTTCAACGCCTCGTCGGGCCACGAAGGATAAACCTCACGCGGAAGCACGCCTTTAATATAACTTTCAAACGAAACAATGTTTATAACTCGCATAAGTCCGTCTTTGCAAAAAATCTTCATGGTTTCAATATAAGTTTTTCCGTTATAGTCCGCAAAACCGTTTTTCCCGCAAAAATACAAAACGTTTGAATCCGAAGCATAAATTTGCTCGCCGCTTTCCGAATAAACAATCGCAATGCCGTTTATGTTCTTAATTGTAATTTTTGTTTGCTCCGTTTCAAAAATAACGGAGCTTTCATAAGTTTCTTCATTAAAATTTATAAAATCAAAACCGCCCTCGGAAGCAAAAACAGTTGTTTCCGGCGACGTGGGACCGAACTCCAAGCCTATTCGAATTTTAAGGTTATCCTTAAGCTCAATCGCACTTGCGGAAAAAGCAAAAAGCGCACCCAAAAACAAAATCGTCGCACAAAAATTTAAAAGCTTTCCGAATCTGCCGAATTTTAATAAAAATTTACCCAATTTCATATTCGCCTCGCACCATAACATAAGCCGTTTCGGAAACGCACACAATTCCCCGTCCGTCCGCTCTGGGAATCAAACAGTATGCGTTAATCGGAACTTCTTCGCCGTTAAGAAGTTCGGCGGCGTTCGAAAGGTCGGCAATTCCGTTTTCGAGAATGTCGGATTTAACGGTTGCCGCTCCGCCCGGACGTAAAATAAGTTCCAAAGCCCCCTTTGCGGTAAGCGTTTGCCCCTGCGTAAGAGTAATAACTTCATAACCTACTTTGGCATTGTCAGCGTCTTCCTGCGAATTCGAAGCCGAAGCGGAAGAATCCGCAACGCTTTTGTCAACATAAGATGTAATTTTAGGATAAAAAATCTGCTCCAAATAGCTCAAAGAAATAAGCGGGTCTTCCGTGCTGTATTCCGCCGCAAGAACCAAACCCAAAGCGGCAACCGCAACAGCCGCCGAAGCGGAAGCAAGTATAATTTTAAAACGTTTGGAAATTTTCATAATTCTTCCTCTCAAAAACAAATATTTTCATAATATAAATTATATCATAACCTCGCCAAAATTGCAACACCTATTTTTTGGCATATTTGTAAAGGAAAATTTTAATCAACCTATTGCATTTTACATACTTTTGTGATATTATAATAAAAGTATTCCAAAGCTTTGCGAAAGGAGGAAAACGAATTGCTCGGCAAAAAAAAGGAAGCCCAAAACGCAACGCCCCAAAAAATCGAATATAAATCCCTTAACGACGAAGAACTAATAAAACTTTGCGCCCAAAAAGACCAAGAAGCTTTTTCGGAAATAGTTGCAAAATACGAAAAATTCGTTTATTCCGCCGTTTTTGCGGAGCTTAAAAATACCGACGACGCTTTCGACGCCTCGCAAGAGGTTTTCATAAGGCTCTATAACGCCGCCGACGGTTTCCGAGGCGAAAGCTCCCTTAAAACATGGCTCTGGCGAATGTGCAAAAACTGCGCCTACGATTATATGCGCAAACACTATAAAAACCGAGAATTTTCGCTTACAAAACCCAACGAAGAAGACGAAACTTGCGATAACGTCGAAATTGCCGACCAAACAACCCCCGAAGAAGAACTCCTGCGCAAAGAAAAAATAAAAGCCGTCCGAAACGCCATAACCAAACTTTCCTCCGAACAAAGGGAAGTAATAGTAATGCGAGAACTTTGGGAAATGCCGTATTCGGAAATAGCCCAAATTTTGGGCATAAGCGAAGGAACCGTAAAATCCCGTATAAGCCGAGGACGTGAAAATCTGAAAAACCTTTTGGAAAATTTCAAATAACAGGGAACTTTTTGCGTTTTCGATACGTCAAATACGGTGTAAATCAATCAAAAAAGAAAGGCGGTGCAACAATTGTGGAAAATAACGACTTGGATTTAATAAAAGAAAAAATTCTTTCTTTGGAAGATTTTCAAAACGTCGATTCGGAGCTTATGCAAATAATTTCGCAAAACGAAGAATATCAACGTCTGTTTTCGGAATATAAGGAAATTTCCCTCCTTGCCAAAGAATCCGCACCCGCACCGCAAAAAAACGGCGTTTCACTGCATAACGCTGTTATGAACCGAGTTAAAAACGGCGATGTCGCACCGAAATATATAAATACCTCAAAATTCCGCTTCCCATTTGCAACGGTTGCAAGCGTTTTTGTTGTTGTTGTCGTTGTATGGCTTATGAAAAGCGGCGTACTGCCCCAAAATAACAAAAATCTGTCCGATATATCCGATATAAATATAACGTCCCAAAAATCAACTTCGCAAACCGAACAGTTTGACGAAAGTCAAAGCGAAAGCGGCAACAATAACTGCAAAACGGAAAGTAACAACGCCTATTTTGCAACCTTTACCGCCGAAAACGAAAAAGCCGTTGCTTTCGATACTGCCGATACTGCCGAAACCGCCGAAGAATCCGAATCCGAAACCGAAAATTCCGTTGCGGCATACACGGCAAAACAAAATCAAGCCGCCGATTCGGCAAACGGTTCCGCAAAAAAACAAACGTTAAACGAATCCCAAACAACGCAAAACGGCACCCAAAATTCCGACTTAACCGAATTGCCCCGGGAACAAACTTCTTCCGCGCAAACCGCAACCGGGGGCGGTGCAAAAGCCGAAGTGCGTAAAGCCGCAAAAAACGATAGTGAGCAACCCAACGAAAATACCCGAAACACCGAAGATTGCCAAAACTCCGAAATTCTTCAAAACAACGTCGAAGAATCTCACCCCCAAGTTTTTAACAACGCCGAAATTCCAAACCTCATTTTGCTTGCCGAACAGCTCGGCGCAACCGAAAAAATAGATTCGCAACTCATTTCCTCGCTCGGCGAACAAAAATTTGTCGAATGGTTCCAAACCATTTCCCAATCCCCAAATTTCAAAGAACTCTATACCGAGGAAAACTTCAAAAACTATTGCGAAGAAAACCGATAGCAAAAGCTTGACAAACATTTTGTCGGGCTTTTCTTTTTACTCGCAAAAAAATTCTAAAGAAATTTATAAAAATTTGCAAATATATCTTGACAAATTCCCCATTTTGCTTTATACTGAATAATAAGTATAGGCTTCGCCGAATTTCCGAAGTCTAAAGCTGAATTTTATTTTTCAAAAGGAGGATTTCTATGAAATTCAAAAGAATTCTTGCGGGAGTTCTTTCCGCTCTCACCCTAACTTCCGCATTCGTTTTCACCGCAAATGCGGAAGAAGACTTCGGTCCCGAAATACCGATAAAAGCCGCTGTCGAGCCCTATCGCACGCTTAACGCCAAGGACGGCGTTGGTTTTGCGGGCGAAGCAATGGCTCGTACAACCGAGTATGACAGCACAAAAGACTATGTTTATGCTCATTTTGTCCCCAAGGACAGCGGCGACTGGATGCACCTTGGCTGGCACAATGCCGATAACTTCACATGGCAGTTGCCCATGACCGTCGGATTCCTCATGCGTACAAACACTTCCGCAACAGTAAGCGTAAGATTCGACGACAGAACCCCCGCCGGCGATGGCGTTGGCAATCTTCAATACACAGGCAAATCCGCAAGCGCAACAACAGCGGACGGCAATTGGGAAGTCGTTTATGTTGAAGCTTCAAATTTCACTCAAGCAGCCACAGCAAACGCCGAAGATTTCGACGCTCTCACTCACCTCCAAGCGTTTCTTGTGGGCGAAGGCAAAGTGGGCAACAAAAATTTGGAATCCGACATTTATGTTGACGTTGCCGGATATGCTTTCTTCAATAAGTCCGCTTCGCAACTCACCAAAGAAGACCTTTTGGAAGCAATAGACGCCTCCGGTAAAATCACCATAACTTTCGATCCCCAAAACGGTGATAAAACCTCAAGCTATGAAATGGTGAGCAGCAAATATGGTTCGACGGGAATGTTGGTAACTTTCCCCGATCCCAATAGTTTGACTTCTCCCGCAACCAAGCGTTTTAAGGGCTGGGCAACAACCGCCGACGCAACCGAAGTTTTGTCGGGAGGCGTTCCGATTCCCGAAGTCGATACTACTTATTATGCAATTTGGGAACAAGACCCCGAACAACCCGGCGACGTAACAATCAAGAGTATGACTCTTTTCGGTACCGACGCGTCCAAATTCAACTCAACGTTCGACGCCGAAAATAACAAATATACTCTAACCGTCCCCACAAATTGGGCGGGCTCAACTGTTCCCCAAATAGCCGTTGTTACCACCGATTCCGGCGCAACGGTTGAATACGACCAAGGCAGGTTTGACGGCGGTTCAAAAGTAACCGTTAAAAACGGCAGTTCCACAGCCGAATATGAAATCGGCTATATTCAAAGCGAAGCAAAAACCCTCGCATCAACCCCCACCGGTTCCGTAACCGTAAACACCAATGACGGAAAAGTAACAATCGACGGTGCGGAATATACATATAAGTCCAAATCTACTTCCGCGGCTCGAGTTTCGGCAAACCAAGTAATTGCCGGCACAGCGGCAACCAAAATTGCCTATAACACCGAATATGCCCTAAACGTAACCGAACGTAACGACGAAGCAAAAACCGTAAAACACGCTTCGGAATATACCATAGCCTCGGGAAGCTATGCCGGACTCGAAGGCTACGGAGCTTTCGGCAACGTCACGCTTTCCGATTACCCCTGGGCAAGAGTTAAATATTACATCGACCCCGGCGAAGATAACAAAACCTATGAAAGACAGTTCATCATTGCAACAACAGCCTCCAATCCCGGTTCGGGCTATGCAAAATCTTCCAAGACCAATCAAAGCGTAACGTCCGAGGATAATATGGTTACGGGAAGATGGGCGTATGCCTACGTAAACCTTGCAAAAGTTTTCGCGCAGGATTACGGCTACACAATTCAGTTCCATTTCCGTCCGTTCGGAACCGTCCCCGCAAACAAAATAATGAAAGTTTCCGCCGATGACGCAACCAAAGCCGTTCCCACGGAAAACGCAGAAGCCGTTCTTTTCGACGATTCTTTCTATCTTGCAAGCGTTGAACTCTTCAACTCTTTCCCCGAAGAAGATGGCAACTATGCTCAAATCGCACCTTGGGAAGGCTTGTTCACAGTGACAAACGAATCCGCAATCAACGCCAACGACGGCACAATTAAAGGCTTGACCGAAGATATGGAATATAAGCTTTCCACATCCGAAACATGGATAACAGCCGAAACAAGCGAAATTTCAAACCTTGTTCCCGGCACCTATCAAATCCGTTATGCCGGAATTCTTGTTCCAAAACTTGACAATCCCAACGCCCGCGATTGGTCGGATTCTCCCGCAGTGGAAGTAAAAGTCGGATCCGCGCTTTTGGCAAAACCCGAAGTTGTTGCCGTAAACGCAACCGGCGTCGGCAAAAACGACGGTAAAATCAGCGGCGTAACTTCCAATATGGAATATCAGCTTGTCGGCGCGGACAGTTGGACAGCCGTTGGATCCGACGGCGAACTTACCAACCTCGCTCCCGGCAAATATCAAATAAGATATAAAGCCGACGAAACAAGACCCGAAGCAAGCGAAGCCACCCAAGTAACCGTCCTTGTCGATTTTGCAACCGATATTGTATTCTATGTAACGTGCAACTCCGATTATTCCGAAAGAACCAACGACGGTTCTTCCTACGAAAAACCCTATTACGTAAATAACAGCACAGATATGCAAACCGTTGTAAACAACTATCTTGCAAAAGACGCAAAAACCTTAACAATGGTGGTTATCGACGGCGTATATCTCGGCGGTTGGCACGAAAACATCGGCACAGGTGCCGGCAAAGAACTTACAATAACCGGTCTTGTTCCCGAAGCGTTTATGGACTTTTCTTGCCACCATGCGGAAGGCTCAAACAACACAATGCAAGGCTTCGGCAACGTTGCAAAACTCACGTTTGAAAACATCACTCTCCGCAAAACCTGCCGTAAAGTCGGCGTCGAAGAAGAACAAATTGGCGGCGAATGCGGCATTGTTATCGGCGGTTCAACGGAAATCCGCATAAGCGATACCGTAATTGCCGGTGAAAACGCAAATCTCATAAGAATCTATGCTCCCGCTTCCACCGCCAATAACAAAATTCAAATCGACGGCGGCAAGTTCGAACTTGTTCACGCAGGCGCGTCGTTTGGAATGTCCTCAAGAACCACAGGTTCTCAAAACATAATTCTTAACGGCGGCGAAGTGAAAAATATTGCCGCAACACGTCAATCGCAAATTTTCCTCGGTAATTATAACGTCACCGTCAACGGCGGCAGTGTCAGCGGCACAATTACCGCAGGTTCGGAAATCGGCGCATTTGCCGGCGATTCCCACATCGAAATTAACGACGGCAAAGTCGGCACAATCCGCACAACCGCAAATGGCGTAAGAGGCACTTTCAACAATGTTTATACCGACGAAGGCATTAAAAACGGTTCTTCCGTCGTTGTAATTAACGGCGGTGAAATAACAGCCTTTGCAAAAGGCGTGGCGGCTCCCCGCGGTTCGGCTCTCATCGTATCGCAAAACGCAACAGTTCCCGAACTCACCGGCGCCGAAGCGGACTATGTAATCTCCGTTCCCGCCGACGCAACCGTTTCCGCAAATCTTGAAACAAAAGATTACGAATATAAGGCAAGCAAAAACATCACAAAAGTCGAAAACGATTATGTATATCCCGAAGACGCGGACACCGTTGAATACAAAGCAAGCACAATCACTGGCTTCACAATAAAATCGGATAAATACAACACGGCATACGTCGGTGAAGACAAATACTCTTTGACAAACGGTTCTGTCACAATTCCTTACGGTGTATTTTCAACAGAAACCGTAAATGTCATTACGCTTGAAAACAATGCAAAAGTAACATTCGATCTTAACGGCGGTTCGTCGGTTTACAACGGTACTTTTTATGCAAATTACGGAATCAAGGTTGATTTTGACGATTTGGGTGAAGCTGTTAAACCCTATCGCTCCGGCTATGATTTCCTTGGCTGGACTTTAACACGCCAAAACGATTTTGCCCCCAAAGCCGATATTTCAAATATCCAAGGTGCTCAACCTGTTGAATCCATTCAAAACGACGTAACGGTCTATGCGGTATGGCAGCAATCGGAATCTCCGTTCACGGCAGATGTTATCACAGATGAACAACTTGGAGAACATCAATACATTAAGTTCACAAAATATCCCGAACTTAAACATCCCGACATTACTCTCGATGAATCGCTTCTTGCTTTGGGCACCGTAACTCCTCTCGGTTGCTTCAAAGCCGAAGTAATCGACGCAGAAACCGGCAAAGTTGTAAAAACTCTCTACCCGGCTAAATATATTGATTTCAACTGTTTCAACAACCAAGAAGCGTCCTTGGCAGCTGCCACCTTGTCCGATAATAAAATTACATACAAAAATTACGCCGCTTGGTATCAGTTCTTCAAAGTTGAACTTCAATCCGAATACATTCTTAAA
>CAZJCI010000080.1:0-9873 GCA_964544455.1 uncultured Oscillospiraceae bacterium | reverse complement strand
AATTGAGCGGGCGCATAGGAAACCTATTGTATTTACGGTTATGCACTTTTAATTGTTTTGAAAAATAGTGCTTGACGAAATTTCATTGTTTTTGTTATAATATTCATAGCAAGCGGCTCCTTTGTTTTGGTTGTTCGTGGTGAATTAACCGTAACACAAAGAAGTTTCACTTGCTATTCTTTTTTTATCCGTCATATTTTGTTATGAATTTACTCGTAATAAAATATGACGGAATGTAATATATCTATTGTAAACCTACAAATCGGGAATGCCCGTTTTTATTAGATAAGAGTTAATTGTTTGCCGCATTAAATATTGATATAAAGCTACGGCAACTGCTCATAAGTCAATTTCTTTTTATATTCCGTAGGAGATATTCCGATGATTCTTTTGAATCTTTTTGAAAAATAAAAATAATCCGTAAAACCGCTTTTTTCCGCAATTTCCGAAAGTGAAAGAGTATCTGCGTATATGTTAATTAAAAAACACGCGCGCTTTATTCTTATATCCGTTAAAAATTCAATCGGCGTCATACCGGTTATTTGCTTAAAACGGTTGCGCATATAATCTTCGGCATATCCGCTTTTTATAAGCAAATCGGTTGTATTGAAGCTTGCGTCAAACGCATTATCCGAAATTTCCGAAACAATTCTGTTTACGCAGGCTTTAACGCTGTTTTCCGTTTTTATGTTTTGCAACAAACAGTATATGTAGGAATTAATCAACGACGTTAAATATTCGGAATTTGCAAAACGATTGGCGTAAATTATTTCGACAAGCTTTTTTCCGTCGCCGTTCGAGTTATCCGTAAGCACAACAGGCTTTGAAAAATTGAGCAAATGCCCCAACTTACCGCAAATTGATATATTTTTAAAACCGTTTTTTGAAGTTGAACCGTGCTTTATGCCCGGCGGAACAATTATAACCGTTCCGACCGAAAACGGATAATCCTTCAATTCGGTGCGAAGACAGCCCGTGCCCTCCAAATAAAACATAATCTCACAGTTTTTATGTTTATGCATTGGATATGTTTTTATGCCGTCTTCCGTGCAATTAATTTGTAAATCCATTTTATCACCCCTTGATATTATAACATAAATCTATCTTTTATACAAGTATATCTATGAAAAAACATATACATTTTTTGGGATATGTGTTATAATTCAATCGGTTGAGATTTATGCCGAGAAAGGAATTTACGAATTATGAAAAAAATTGAAAATTTTCAAAAAGGAATGGGCATAGGCGGTTGGTTGACAAATTATAAACGACTTGCGTTATTGCCGCCGAACCAACGGTTTGTTATTACGGACGGAGATATGGAACACTTCCGTGAATACATTACCGAAAAAGACGTTGCTTATATTGCTTCTCTTGGAATGGATCACATTCGTTTGGGGTTCGACCAAATTGTTTTGGAAGAAAAACCTTACGAATATCGAGGTGAAATTTTCCAAATACTTCATCGCTTTGTTTCATGGTGCGAAAAATATAATCTCCGAGTTGTGTTCAATATGCACAAGGCTATCGGTAATTACTGCGATATGCCCACAGAAAACGGATTAATGCAAACGAAAGAATTGCAGGAAAGATTTACTGCGCTTTGGTTGAAAATCGAAAAAGAATTTTCGGACAACAACGGCATTATTTTCGAACTTTTAAACGAAGTTGTCAATTCGCACGAATGCTCCGAAAATTGGAACGGTCTTGCCGACAAAACAATACGAGCCCTCCGTGCGCTCAATCCGAACCGTATTATTGTGTTCGGCGGAATAAATTATAACAATCCGGTGGGACTTGATTACGTAAAAGTATTTGACGACGAAAATATTATATATACCTTTCACTGCTATGCGCCCTTTGAGTTCACTCATCAGCAAGGCGTGCTTCAGCGAGGTCCTTTGTTTTATAACAGAAAAATGTCCTATCCGTCGAACGATATTGAAAGATACAGAGAATATCACAAGTATTTCGGAGATAACAACGCATACGCCGATATTGACAAGATGGACATTGAATTTTTAAGAAAATATTTGACGCCCGTATTTAACTTTATAAAAAATAATCCGAACAAAACGGTATGGTGCGGAGAATTCGGCACAATTCGTCACTGCAACATTAAATATCGTGAAAATTGGATGCGGGATATGATAACGATTTTGAAAGAACACAGTATTCCATATTCCGTGTGGAATTATTTAAGCACGCCCAACGACGGCAACCGCTTCAGCCTTGTGGACGACGACGAACGCAAAATTTTAAGCGAAGAAATGGGCAGAATTATAAGGGGCGAAGTGTGATGAATACTGCAAGCGGCGTTTTGCTTGTTGTATCGGTTATTCTTTCTTCGTGCCGAAATTTGCTTTCAAAGAGCGTTTCGGATTTTTCGTTCGGAAGCAAAAGTTTTTTTAAAATTCAAACCGCCTTATTTTTTTTTGGCGTTTTAACTCTTTTGCTTTTTGGAAAGCCGTCTTTTTCGCCAAGCGTTTTTACGCTTTTATGCGCGCTTGTTTACGGAATTTTGCTTTTATCCGCTCAATGGGCATATACCGCGGCTTTAAAAAAAGGAAACACGGGTATTTGCGCAACCGTATATTCTTTGGGATTTATTTTTCCGACGTTATCCGGCGTGTTGTTTTGGAACGAAAAACTTTCGGCGTTTAACTTTTTGGGCGTATTAACCGTAATTGCCGCCGTTATAATTGCCGGAACCAAAAGCGTTGAAAAACAAAAAGCAATAGCCGAAAACAACGGTATTGTTCCGCTTGCGCTTGCAATGCTTTCTTCCGGCGGACTTGGAATTATGCAAAAAGTACAGCAAAATTCGCCGTATTCCGAACAAAAAGCCGATTTTATATTAGCGGCTTTTGCGATTGCCGCGGCAATATCGTTTATTTTCGGAATATTTGCCAAAAAACGGAAGAAAAAATTTGTTTAAAAAAGCTTGTCGGCGCGGGCGGCGTGGGAATATGCTTCGGAAGTTGCAATCTTATAAACACGCATTTGGCGGGAGTTTTGGACAGCGCACTGTTTTTTCCGCTGTTGAATATTTCCGCAATATTGCTTTCCGTAATTTCGGGTATTTTGATATTTAAAGAAAAGCCGAAAATTAAAGATTTTGTTGTTTTGGTGTTGGGAATTTTATCTATTATTATATTAAATGCGTAATACGCAAAAACTCGTTAATTCATTGGAATGTTGCCGAAATTTTCGCATATCCCGTTTGAAAATAATTCAAACGGGACTTTTTACAATAATTTTTTCAAAAACCGTTGATATTTTGCAAAAAATATTATATAATGTACTTTACGGTATGATAAACGAAATATAATATGCAACGTAAAACCGTTAGAAGCTGTTTTACGGCAGATGAAACAAATATGCGAGGACTTTGAAATGGCTAAGAAAAAAACTGAAGAAACAGTAAATTTGGATTCTGTTTTGTTTAAATGTCGGGATATATTGCGTTCGGCGAGAAATTCGGGTTCGTTTTTCGAAAAACGAGATATGATGTTGACTTTGGTGTTTTTACGTTTTATAGGCGAAAAATTCGACGACGGAATTGAAAAACTGCGTAAAAATCTTATTGAGCAAGGCTTAAATCCCGACGATAAAGATATTGCCTCGGCATTTTTCGACGACGCAACATTTACGGACGGTACATATAATTTACCCGTTGAAGCTCGTTGGTCAACAATTATAAACACGCCCGCGCCGGAACTTAACGTTGCTTTGGATACAGCGTTGCACAGCATTGCGACAAGCAGTTCGGATTTAAAGGGGTGCTTTGTGGAAGGAACGTTTATAACCAGAAACCTTGCGCCCAACGATATTAAAAGAATTGTAGACGAAGTAAATAAAATAAGTCATAAAAGCTTTGGCGAGGAAAAAGACCTTATAGGACGGGTTTACGAATATTTTCTTAAGGAATTTGCCGTAAACGCCACCAAAGAAGAGGGCGAATTTTATACTCCGCACGACGTTGTACAGCTTATCGCTTCCATGATTGAACCGTTTGACGGAACAATTTACGATCCTTGTTGCGGTTCGGGAGGTATGTTTATTCAAAGTACCGATATTGTGAAAATAAAAAGCGGCGATATAAGCAGAATAGACGTTTACGGTCAGGAAAAAGAACCCGCAACATACCGACTTGCAAAAATGAATCTTGCGTTGCGCGGCATAAGTCACCATCTTGGCGGTATGAGCGATTCTTCCTTTACGCACGATTTGCACAAAGGCTTATATTTTAATTATATAATGGCAAACCCACCGTTCAATCTTAAGGGGTGGTATAACGATAATTTAAAATCCGACGCACGTTGGGCGGATTATGTTACGCCGCCGGAAAGCAACGCTAACTATGCGTGGATATTGCACATTCTTTCTCATTTAAAACCGCTTGACGGCGTTGCGGGATTTTTGCTTGCAAACGGCGCATTGGGCGACGGCGATACTCTTGAAATACGCAAAAAACTTATTTGCAACGATAAAATCGAAGCGATTATAGTTCTTCCTCGAGAGCTTTTTATTACAACGGATATAAGCGTTACGCTTTGGATATTGAATCAAAACAAAAAAGGCGGGACTTATCACGGCAGAAATTTGCGGAAACGGCAAAACGAAATACTTTTTATGGATCTTCGCACGTGGACGGAAAATGCCGTTAAAAACGAGGGAAAAAAGAAAGTGCTGCTTAACGGCGAGCAAATAAAAAAAGCGGCGGATATTTATCATACGTGGCAAAGCGAAGGAACGGACGGCGCGAATTATGCCGTTCCGGAACTTTACAGAAGCGCGGATATTGCGGAAATCGAAAAAAACGGTTGGAGCCTTGTTCCAAGCAAATATATTGAATTTGTCGATCATGACTCGGATATTGATTTTAATGCCGAAATGAGCCGTATTCAAAAAGAAATGAAAGAAATTCTTGCGCAGGAAAAGCGTTCTCAAAAGATGCTTGAAGACGCGTTTGAGGGGATTGGATATGGCATTGAATAAATATAAGCTTGGCGAACTAATTAAACAACGCAGAGAAAAATACGATAGCTTAGAAGAACTGCCTATACGAGGTGTTGCTCGAGAGGGATTTATCTCCCCAAAGCAAGATGGAGCTGACCTTTCTATCTATAATGTTTATTACTTAAATGATTTCGTTTTTAATCCGGCGAGAATGGAATTGAATTCTATTGCGTTAAATACCTTTTGGGATAAAGCCATTTGTTCTTCATTGTATGAGATTTTTTATATCACACGTACTGATTTATTGCTTCCCGAATATCTGAATCTTTTTATAAAAAGAGATGAATTTGCACGCAAGTGTTGGTTTGAGGCTGTTGGTTCGGCTCGTAACTATTTTAGAGTGGCTGATTTGTCAGAGTTTGACATCGAACTCCCCGACCTTGCCACACAGCAGAAATATGTTGACATATACAAGGCTATGGTTGCTAATCAGCAAAGTTATGAGCGAGGACTTGAGGATTTGAAACTTGTTTGCGATGGTTATATTGAAGATATTCGCAGAAAAATGCCTTGTGAAAAAATAGGTAAGTATTTAATTGAAAGTGATCGCAGAAATACAATGGGGCTCACAATTGATGCCGTCAGAGGACTTTCTACGGGCAAGGAAATGATACCAACTAAAGCAGATATGAACGGCGTAGGACTCGACAGTTATAAAGTGGTTGAACCGCGCCAAATTGCTTATGTTCCGGACACTTCAAGACGAGGTGAAAAAGTATCTCTTGGATTTAATAACACAGATGATAATTTTTTGGTTTCTTCAATTTACACAGTATTTGAAACAAAAAAACAATCTTTGTTGCCGGAATATTTAATGATGTTTTTTATGAGATCTGAATTTGATCGCTATGCACGTTTCAATTCATGGGGATCTGCACGGGAAACATTTGATTGGAACGAAATGTGCAATATTCAGCTACCAATCCCAAATATCAAAGTACAACAAGCAATTGTTGATGTTTATAATGTTTATATCAAGCGCAAAGAAATCAACGAAAAAATAAAAACTCAAATAAAAGACATTTGCCCGATATTGATAAGGGGTTCGCTTGAAAACGGAGGTTAAAACAATGGCAAGTCTGAAAAACTTTAACGGTCGCTATTGCGAATCGGATTACGAAAACGCTTTTATTTCTTATTTGGAAGACGAGGGCTGGCAATATATGGCGGGAAACAGTATTCCCCGAAATTCGCAAAAAGAAGTTTTATATAAAGACGATACAGAGCAGTTTTTAAGCAAAACAAACCCGGATTTAACCGCCGAGGAAATAGGACAAATCATAGACGGCATACGCCTTTTCGGAGCGGAAAGCGATTTTGCGGCTCTTCATAAGTTTTATAATATGACGGTAAACGGCGTCAGCTTCACACCGCAGAGCGGAAAACCGAAAATTGTTTCGCTTATTGATTTTGAAACGCCGGAAAACAATATTTTCAGAGCGGTAAATCAGTTTACGGTAGAATATACCAATGGCGGACAAACAAAAACCCGCCGCCCGGATATTATATTGTTTGTAAACGGTTTTCCTTTGTGTATTGTCGAACTTAAAAACCCCGCGGACGAAAATGCAAAAATTTTTGACGCTTGGGAACAAATTAACGTAAGATATTGGAGAGATATTCCTCATTTGCTCCGCTACTGCCCCCTTGCCTGCATTTCCGACGGAGTAAAAACAAGACTCGGCACAGTTCGCACTCCGTATGAACATTTTTATGCGTGGCGGCGAATTAACGAAAACGATAAAATTTCCACACTTCCGTTTGACGAACCGCTATCCATGATTAAAGGCGTTTACAGTCCGAAAAGATTTCTTGAAATATTCAGAGATTACATATATTTTCAAGACAGCGAATACGACGACGGCGAATTTGAAATTGTATGTCGCTATCCTCAATTCTTTGCGGCTCGTTTGTTAAAACAAAGTATTGTTAAATCCGTAAAAGAAAAAAGCGGCAAAGGCGGAACGTATTTCGGCGCGACCGGTTGCGGCAAAACCTACACAATGGCGTTTCTTGCGCGTCAGCTTGCTTTGCGTTGCACGGACATTCCCGAAATTGGCTCTCCAACCGTTGTGATGATAGTTGACAGAGATGAACTTCAAAAGCAGGGCGCAAAGCTGTTTACAAAAAGCAAAGAATTTTTGAACCTTGGCGACGTCAGCGTTGTTCCGAACCGCAAAGCGTTGCGAGAAGAACTCGGAATCCGAAAAAGCGGCGGTTTTTATATCTGTACTATTCAAAAGTTCTGCGACCGTGAAGAAGATAAAATAGGTCTTATCAATAACAGAGCAAATATAATTTGTTTTTCGGACGAAGCGCACAGAACGCAACTTGAACGTTCCAAAAAAATAAAGTTCGGCAAGGACGCCGACGAAAATATGAAAGCAATGCTTTCGAAGCCGTATGCAAAGGTTTTAAAAGAAGCTTTTCCGCAGGCAACCTTTGTCGGCTTTACCGGTACGCCTATTGCCGAAACATATCAAACGTTCGGCGAAGAAATTGACCGCTACACAATGGATCAAGCCGTTGCCGACGGCATAACCGTTCCGATAAAATATCACCCCCGCATTGCAAAAGTTTTGCTTGACGATGAAAAAGTCAATCAGATTGAAGATTATTATAAGCAGTGTTATGACGACGGCGCAACCGAAGACGATATTATCGCAAGCAAGACGGCAATGAGTTCAATGGAAGTTATACTTGGCGAACCTTCCCGCCTTGAACGGCTTGCGGTTGATATTCACGACCATTATGTTTCCGCGTGCGCGAACGATCCCGACAGAGTTCAAAAAGCAATGATTGTTTGTTCAAGCCGCAAAATTGCCTACGCTCTTTTAAAAAAATTCAAAGAAAAATATCCCGAATGGTTTGAAGAGAAAAAAGCTCCCGACGGAATTACAGTTTCCGAAGAAGAACTGAATTCGTTAAAGCCCACGCCTTTCATAGCAATGGTAGCGAGCGTAGGCAGTAACGATAACGCCGAAATGTATAACTATCTTGGCGGAGTTAAAAACGATAAGCGTTCCGCAGAGTTGGACGTTGCGTTTAAGCAGAACAATTCAAACTTCCGCATTGCGATTGTCGTGGATATGTGGATTACCGGTTTCGACGTGCCGTCGCTTACATATATGTATAACGATAAGCCGCTGCAAAAGCATCTGCTTATTCAAACGATAAGCCGAGTAAACCGCAAATCGCCCGGAAAAGAATACGGATTTATTATAGATTATATCGGTATTCGCGACAATATGCGGGAAGCGTTAAAACTTTACGGCGGCGACGTTTCCGTAGCTCCTACTGCCGACGACGTTGAACAGGCAACAAAAATATTCAGAGAAGAAACGGAAATACTGAAAAATATTTTTGCGGGATATGATTTAAAACCGTTCCTCAACCCGAAAACCGAACCTACTTTGCGGTATGAGCTTTTGGCGAAAGCCGCGGAATTTATATTCAGCTCCGAGCAAAAGCTTCAAATCGAAACCGACGGCGGCAAAAATATTAAAAAAGTTACGTTAAAAACATATTTTTTAAATACGGTTAAACAAATGCGCGCGGCATACGATATTTGTCAACCGTCGGGCGTGCTTGACGAAGAAGAATCCTCGCTTGCGCAATGCTTTATGGCAATAGCGGGTTTTATACGCAAAATAAGCGGCACAAACGTTGAAGTCGATACCGAAACAATGAACCGTTATGTGGAAAAAATGGTTGAAGAAGCGTTAAAATACAATAAAGTCGAAAGCGTTCTTGAAAACGGAGAACAGGAAGATATATTCAGTCCCGAATATTACGAAAGACTTTCCAACGTAAAAATGCCCGCTTCAAAGCTTGAACTGTTAATAAAAACGCTTCGAAAACAAATTGGCGAATACGAAAAAAACAATAAAGCCGCCGCAAAAAAATTTAAAGAAATGCTTGAAGAAACCGTCAAGCAATATCACGAAAGAAGAAAAAGCCTTTCTGCCGAGGAAGCGGGAATTGCGCAAGAATATACTTCGGAAGAAATAATCAAAAGCGCAACCGAACAGGCTTTGCGGATTTTAAAGGATATGCAAACCGACCGCAACAGCTTCCGCAAAATCGGACTTTCTTTTGAAGAAAAAGCGTTTTACGATATTTTAACAACGCTTCGCGAAGAATATAATTTTGAATATGGCGTCGATAAGGAAATAGACGGCGTTATAATAAACGAAAAGTGCAAATCATTGGCAAAAAAGGTAAAAGAAATTATAGATACAAAATCTTTATTTTCGGATTGGCTCAATAATCAGAACGTTCGAAATCAGCTGAAATTCGACATAAAAGTTTGCTTGATAAAAAACGGTTATCCGCCGCAATACAGTCCCGAGGTATTCCGTAAGGTTATGGAACAAGCCGAAAATTTCAAACAATACGGCGAATAACAAAATATTCCCGCTTGAACCAAAATCAAGCGGGGAAAATAATATATTTGACGTTTAATAATATTAGCTATTTTATGTAAGGTTATTGGGGCAAAAACAAGGCTTTGCTTTTGCCTGTAACCCATTATATCATTGACCTTTTGTCAAGGTAGTATTGTAAACTTTTCGCATACCGAAAACTTTACATTCTCTGCCTTGACAAGTGTTTCTGAAAAATGTGTCGCCTATCAGTGAGAATTCAACACTCATTGTTTTAAGTAGCGATGCTTTTCATACACAAAAAATTGCACAAATTGGTGTAAGCGTGGTGTAAATTGGTGTAAATCGTCAACTGCCAAACACCACAAAACCGCATAAATACTGACTTTTTTGACTTACTTATTCTCCAACGGCTTCATTGTCGGGATTTCACTGGGGCAAATCTTATACCCTTATTTAACCCCTC
>CAZJCI010000079.1:0-10062 GCA_964544455.1 uncultured Oscillospiraceae bacterium | reverse complement strand
CTTCCTGTTGAATATAGACTTTTGCGTTTTTAAAGTGTTTAACCGCTTCTATATGGTCGTGGTGGGAGTGCGTGATTATGACATCGGTTATGGAATCGTGGGAAAAGCCGTGACGCTCCAAAATTACGGCGGGCGATTCGAAATGCTTCATTTCCCAACCCGGCATTGTATCGCAACCGGCATCAACCAAAATTCTTTTTTTGTCGATTCTTATTAAAAATACTTTAAAATCGATTTTATGCATAATTTCGGGATTTCCGCCCATAAAAATATGATCGTCGCCATATGTTGATTCACCGTATTTTACAGCATAAAACAGCATTTTTACCTCCAAAAGCAAAACTCGCCCCATAATTTAAGGACGAGAAATTCAAGCGTTACTGTCTTGAGTTATTTAACAACGGCACTTTCTTCGTCTGAATTTTCTATGGTAAGTATAACATATTGTTGTTAATTTGTCAAGAGTTAAAAACAAATTAAAGCATTAAAAGCGAACAACTTTAAACGCCGAAAGAAATTTAAAGCAACAGCTTTGTTAATTGCGGCGGATAGTGAAACGGTTCGGTTAATTGAATTTATTCATTGCTTCTTCGATTTTATCGGCTGTTATGAGATTGATTGCTTCGGAACATTTGTCGAATAATTCGAATAAAATTTTTTGTTCGTCGGAATTGAATTTGGAAAGAACCCAATCCGCAAGATCCATTTCGGCAAACGGTTTTTCGCCTATGCCGATTTTTATTCGAGGGAAGTTTTGACTTTCAAGATGAGAAATTATGGATTTAATTCCGTTGTGCCCTCCGGCTGAACCGTTTTTTCGTATTCGCATCTTTCCGACGGGAAGACTTATATCGTCGAAAACAACGATAATGTTTTCAGGTTTGATTTTATAAAAGTTTGCGGCTTCCGCGACCGCTTCGCCCGAATTGTTCATAAAAGTTTGCGGCTGCATAAAAATTACGCGTTTACCGTTTAGCGTTGCTTCGGCAATTAAGGCTTTAAACTTTGAACGGTTGATTTTTACTTTGTGAATGTCGGACAAGTAATCGAGAGCCAAAAATCCTGTGTTGTGCCGTGTGAAAGCATATTCTTTCCCGGGATTTCCGAGTCCGACAACCATATGCGAAATTGTTGAACCTGCAGGCGGTTCTTTGGTTTCTATTTGTTTAAATAAATCGAATATATTTGCCAATTCTATATTTCCTTTTTGTTTTCCGCGTATACTGCGGTTATTTGATTATCGTATTCGTTAAAAGCAATATTAAAAAGTTCGTCGATTCTGGCGTTTTGACCGGATTCATAAAGATGTCCGAACAATGCTTCGAGCCCCGTTGCTCGCAAATATTGAATTTTTTCTCCGTGTTTGGGCATTGTGTGCGGTTTGGAATTGCGTCCCCGTTTGAATACGGAAAGTTCTTCTTCGGTGAGTATCGGAAGAATTTTTTCGACTGCGTCGCTTTGCGCTTCAAGAGTTACAAAGTTGCGAGAAGCTTTGTTTAAATCTTTTGGGTGACACAGCCCTTTTTTTATGAGCATATCTCGCACAAGAAGTTCTATGACGGCGTCACCCAAATATGCAAGCGCAAGCGTTGGAATTTGTGATGGAAAACTCATATCTCAGTTGCTTCCGTTCGTTAATTTTTTTGTTTTATATACGTTATATACGCTTCATATACGCTTCCATTTTACGCCTTGAGGGGTATCTTCAAGGGCGATTCCCATTTCTTTCAGCGAATCTCTTATTCTGTCGGCTTCGGCGTAGTTCTTTGATTTTTTTGCCGCTGTTCTTTCGGAAATCAGCTGTTCTATTTTTTCTTCGTCGCCGAAAGCTTTTTCTTTCGATTCGAATCCGAAAAGGGTGAGGAGTTCGTTATAGAGCTTATAAGTTTCGGAAAGAAATTCTTTTGAAAGAGAATTGTCGCGGAGTGCGGTATTTATATCGCTTGTAAGTTCGAATAATACGGCAACCCCGTTTGCCGTATTGAAATCGTCGTCGAGAGCTTCGCACATTTCCTGTTTTCTTGCAAGCAACTTTTTTAATACGTCGTTTTCGGAAACGGTTATATTGCCGTTTGATGCCGCTCCAAGACGGAATTTTAGGTTTTCTTCGCAAGTGTGAAGTCTTTCCAAAGCGGATTTCGCCTGTTTTAGGGTATCTTCGGAAAAATTAACCGGGCTTCTGTAATGTGCGGAAATAATAAAATATCTTATGGATTCATAGCCGTATATTTTTGCGGCGTCTCGAACGGTGAAGAAATTTCCGGCGGACTTCGCCATTTTTTCGCCGTCAACGTTTATATACGCATTGTGAAGCCAAAAGTTTGAAAATTGAGTATCGGAACAACCGATACATTTGTCGTACGCTTCGGATTGTGCAATTTCGTTTTCGTGATGCGGGAAAGTTAAATCTTGTCCGCCGCAGTGTATATCTATGCTGTCGCCAAGGAAATTTTTTACCATTGCGGAACATTCGATGTGCCAACCGGGACGTCCTTTGCCCCAGGGAGAGTTCCAAAAAGGTTCGCCGGGTTTTGCGGCTTTCCAAAGAGCGAAATCGAGAGGATCTCGTTTTATATCGTCGATATATGTTCTTTCGCTTGCTCCGTTCATAAGGTCGTCCACCGATTGATGAGAAAGTTTGCCATAGCCTTTAAATGCGCGGGTTGAATAATAAACGTCCATACCTTCGCTTTCGTCGTTGGGTTTTACGGCGTAGGCATAGCCGCCTTTTTCAAGCGTTGAAACAATTTCGATTATTTTGTCGATATTTTCTGTGGCTCGGGGGTGAACGGTTGCGGGACGTATGCCGAGACCTTGCGCATCCGTATAATATTCGGCAATATATCTTTCGGCAATATCTTTTACCGATACTCCTTCTTCGTTGGCTTTTTTAATCATTTTATCATCTATATCGGTGAAGTTTTGAACAAACGATACTTCATAGCCTCTGTATTCAAGATAGCGACGCAAGAAATCGAAAATAATAAAACAACGTGCGTTTCCTATATGAAAAAAGTTATAAACCGTAGGACCGCAGGCATACATTTTTACTTTTCCCGGTTCGAGGGGCGTAAATTCTTCTTTTTGCCTTGAAAGCGAATTAAAAAGTTTCATAATTATTTTTCTCCTTAAAGCTGTTTTATATGGTTTGAGGTTTAATCCTGAGAAAGAAAATCCTTATAGGAAATAAAATATTGTATGCCGGAATAGATTGTGAAGAACGTCATAACGGCAGCCGAAATCCACGTGATGATGTGATATTCGTTGAAAGGTGCGAACGGAACAAGCGGTTCAAGCAGTATTGCAAGGATACAAACGCATTGCGACGCTGTTTTGATTTTTCCCGCCCACGCCGCGGCAATAACTTTTCCGGAGGAATTTGCGGCAATAAGTCGGAGCGAAGTTACGGCAAGTTCGCGGAAAACAACTATGAGTGTTATCCAAACGAAAATATCGGTAAGATAGTCATATCTTACGGTTGCGCCGAAAAGCGCAGTGATAACCATAAATTTATCGGCAAGCGGATCCATAAATTTTCCGAAATTTGTGACAAGGTTATATTTTCTTGCGATTTTTCCGTCCGCAAAATCGGTCAGAGCGGTAATGGAAAATATTACGGCGGCAATAACCCGAGTTATTTCTTCCGAAACAACGCTATTGGGAATTATCATTGCGGCAAGAAAAAACGGAACCAAAATTACACGCAAAATGGTGAGCTTATTAGGTAAATTCATTTTATTAATCTCCTTTTTATTAAATCAGATCTCCGATAAGATCGTATTCCATAACATCGCGGATTTTTACGTTTACATATTCGCCTTCGTTGACTGTTTTGGTTTTTTCGAAATAAACTTTTCCGTCTATTTCCGGAGCGTCGCAACGGCTTCTGCCGTAATATGTTTCGGAAACCGCATCGAAACCTTCGCAAAGAACTTCAATTGTTTTGCCGACGTTTTTTTTGTTAAGTTTTTCGTGAATTTCAAGTTGATTTTGCATAAGAGCGTCGCAACGCCGTTGCATTTGTTTTTCGGATACTTTTTCGGGAAGATTTGCCGCCGCCGTTCCTTCTTCTTCGGAATATGTGAACACGCCGAGTCTGTCGAATTTTGTTTCTTTTAAAAATTCCGCAAGCAAAGCAAAATCTTCGTCCTTTTCACCGGGAAATCCGACTATTACAGTTGTTCTGATAATTACATCCGGAATTTTTTCACGCAGAGCTTTTATTCTGTCTTTTATGAGAGAGCTTGTGCCGCGCCGGTTCATAAGTTTTAAAATTTTATCCGAAATGTGCTGTATCGGCATATCTATATAGTTTACTATTTTTTCTTCGTTTGCGATAACGTCGATAAGTTCGTCGGTAATTTCTTCGGGATAGCAATACAGCAACCGTATCCAACGCAGTTTTTGAATTTTGCAAAGTTTGCGCAGAAGTTCCGGAAGCATAAGCTTGCCGTAAAGATCCAGCCCGTAGCGAGTTGTGTCTTGAGAAATAATAATCAATTCGGTTGTTCCCATTTCCGCAAGCTCTTCCGCTTCGCGCAGAATATCTTCAACGGTGCGGCTTCGGAATTTTCCTCTTATCATTGGGATTGCGCAATATGTACAATGATTGTCGCAACCTTCGGAAATTTTTATATATGCCGAATAATCCGGTGTTGTAACTATGCGTTCTTCGCCCAATATTTGATTTTCCGCTTTTGTAATACAGCAATACTTTGCGGCTTTGTTTGTTCCGGCACCGCCGTTTTGGTAAGCGTTTTTTACTGCTTCAACAATATTTCCGAGATCGCCCACTCCTATGAGCGAATCTATTTCCGGAAGTTCATCGAAAAGCTCTTTGCCGTATCTTTGAGCCATACACCCGGTAACGACTATTCCTTTCAGCGATCTGTTTTCACGCAACCATGCCACGTCGAGAATATTTTCGATAGCTTCTTTTTTGGCGTTTTCGATAAAAGCGCAAGTGTTGATGACTATTACGTCGGCGTCGATATCTTCGGGGACTATTTCCATTCCGGCGTCAACAAGCTTTTTCAGCATTACTTCGGTATCTATCCTGTTTTTTTCGCATCCGAGCGATACGAAACCTACTTTAATTTTTTTATCCTGCATTTTATTTTCCTTTCAAAACAGACGGATATTAAAATTCAACATACATTATAGCACATAAAAAGCTTTTTTTCAAGGGGTGATATTGAATATTTACATATTTTACTATGCGAGATATTTAAAAAAATAAAAATATGTTGATTTTTGGTAGAAATTATGTTATAATACATATGTTATAAAAACTGTGAGTTTATTTATTGAATACGGAGGACAGAAATGACCGGCGAAACGTTTTTAAAAAGTAAAATTACGGCTTTAAGAATGTCAAGGCAATTTATTACACGTAATGCCGACGAAAAAGAATACGAATTGTTATTTCGGGATATGCAACCGGGATATAATGTGTATTGGAACGGATTCGGTCAACCGCCGACGTTGAGTTTTAGGACAAAATTTAACGATATTGAGTTTAACGCAAAGCGTATATTCGAGCGAAAGCTTATAAAAGGCAGGTTTTGCGGCGGAAATTTGGGGTGGATTGAGCAACGGGACATTGAGCTTTTTGCATCACTTTACAGAAAACCTATTGTTGATTTTACGCTTCCTCAATTGAGAATATTGAATTTAATAAATCAAATGGGTGCGTTGAATATTAGGCAGATGAAAGAAGAAACGGGATATCTTGTTAAAGAAATCACACCGATTCTTCACCGCTTGCAAGAGGCGTTTATTATATATGAGGATCAATATGACGGCGAATGGGACAGAGGTTGGATTATGTTTTCCGAAATGTTTCCGAATGTCGATATTGAAAAATATTCCCGTAACGAGGCGTTAAAAAAGTTGATTTGTCGTTTTGCATACAGAAACGTTTTGATAAACGTGAATATGGTTAAATCGTTTTATAAGCTTCCGTTAAAAGAAATAAAAAACGCTGTTGACGAACTTGTTGCGGAAAGAATATTGAAAGAATTTTGCGGCGGGTACGTTCTTAGCGATGATATTGAAGCGATTGATAATGTTGTTCCGCAAAAGATTGGTTTTACAATTGCACTTCACAGAAACGATTTTCTTGTTAAATCGTTTGAATATGAGTTAAAGGATAAATTTAAAGCCATGACCGATAAGTTGCCTTACGACCATGACGTTTTACAGTATTTGCTTACGGATGGGGAATTTTGCGGAGTTTGCGTGGGACATTTCAGGAACGGACCTTATGATTTGAATGATGTTATATGCGATTTACCCAATGCGGTTCAACGGCAAGATGAAATTATAGATGCCGTTGCAACTGCGAACTTCGGTAAAAAACCTATGCGGTTTTTGGGTGAAAAGCTTTAATTACATAAAACGGCAAAGCAATATGGGAATAAACATTGCGGGAAGCATATTCATTATTTTGATTTTTGTGATTCCGATAAGGTTAAGTCCTATGCCCATAATAAGTACGGAACCTGCGCAGGTCATTTCGGCAATAAGTGCGTCGCTTGAAAACAATGGTGCGGCGGCTTGAGCCAAAAAAACCAAAGAACCTTGAAATATGAGTACAAAAACTGCCGAAAGAGTTACGCCGAATCCAAGAGCGGAAGCAAAAACGCAAGAAGATATGAGGTCTAACGTTGCTTTTGCATAAAGCGTTGTGTTATCGCCGTAAAGTCCTGCGTTAAGAGAACCTATAATTGTCATTGCTCCGACGCAAAACACAAGCGAACTTGTTACAAAGCCTTGCGCTATGTTTGAACCGCTTTCGCCTTTTTTGGAGAATTTGTGTTCTATTGCATTTCCGAGTTTTGAAATACCGTCGTCAAGTTTGAGAATTGTGCCGATAATTGTGCCTATTACTACCGAAAGAATCATAATAAGCGTATTGTTTCCTTTTAGCGCGCCTTGTATGCCTATAAAAAGCGTGCAAAGTCCAAGACCATGCATAAGCGAATCGGCAAGCGTTTTTGGAAAAGCTTTTTTTAAGGCCATTCCGATAAGACTTCCCGCAACCACAGTACCCACGTTTGCAAAAACACCGCTCATATTTGTTAAAATTGTTGGAATTTCCATTGTTTTAAACCGTCCGAAAGTTGTTATATTTTTATATTAAAGAATTATAGCACTGTTTTTTTATAAAATCAATATATATAAAGTAAATTATTGACAGCAAAAAAACAATTATGAAAATAAAAAATAATTAAAGGAGTTTTGATATGTTACCTAAAGAATTTGATTTTGAACCGTCGGTTTTTGCCGTTGGAAGCAATTACTTGATTTGCGTTTGCATGAATGTGGAAGCAACAGTTTGCGTAAAAATTGGAGACCGAGTGTTTTTTGATTCGTCCAACGGTATTTTGCGTTCGAAAAAGTATCTTCATATGGTGGAAGTTCCGCAAAAAATACTTGACGAACACAAAAAATATACAATTGTTTTACGCGAATTTATCGAAAGAAAGCCGTATTTTCCCAATTATTGCGAACCGATTGAATATGCGGTGGCTTTTAAACCTTGCGTTGACAAAGAAGAAATAAAGCTTTGTTATGTTTCCGATACTCACGGAAGAACCGAAAAGCCTGCAAAAGCGGCGGCTTATTTCGGCACAGAACTTGACGCGCTTGTTCTTGGCGGGGATATTGCGGACCACAGCGGCAATATAGAAAATTTTAAAACTTTGTTTATATTGGCGGGAAAGATTACGGGCGGAAGAATTCCGTGCATATTTACAAGAGGTAATCACGATTTGCGAGGACAATGTGCGGAAATGCTTGCGGATTATACGCCGACGGACGGAGGAAAATCTTATTATACGGTGAGAATCGGAAGTATTTGGGCGTTGGTTTTGGATTGCGGTGAAGATAAGGACGACAGGAACGACGAATACGGTTATACGGTTGCTTGCCATGATTTCAGACTTAGAGAAACGGATTTTATAAAAAAAGTAATTGAAAACAAAGCTTGCGAATATGAAAACGACGGTGTAAAATATAAACTTTTAATGTCGCACGTGCCGTTTGCACAAAGATACGAAGCTCCCTTTAATCCGGAAGAAGAAATATATACCGAATGGTGCAGACTTTGCCGAGAGCATATAAAACCGAATTTGTGGCTTACCGGTCATCGGCATATTGCTAAGATTGTAAGACGCGGCGAAAAAGACGACGATTTTGGGCAACCGTGCGAATGTGTTGTCGGTTCGGCTCCCGATTTTGCGGCGGATACGTTTATATGCACTCAAATTATATTGAAAGACAAAAAAGCGGAGATTGTTTTTTCGGACGACAATGCAAGAGTTGTCGGAAAAGAAACAATAGTATTTGAATCTAAATAATTTCGAGAATTGTGCCGGGATAATAATTTTGCAAAATTGCATTGAAGCTTTCACCTTTTTTTGCCATTGCGACCGCTCCAAGTTGGCTCATACCGACTCCGTGACCGTATCCGGTTGTTATGAATGTTATATTGTCGTTGTCGTAGCTTATTTCGAAATTCGAACTTTTTAATCCCAAATACGAACGTAGTTGGCTACCGCTTATTATTTTTCCTCCGATATTTATTTCGGCAACTCTGCCCGAATCGCTCAGTTCCTTTCCGCTTATCCAAAGATGGAAAGGACTTTTCTTGTATTCTTCCGAAATTGCGACTCCTGCGTCATTCAAGATGTTTATAAATTCTTCTTTTGTAAAAGTAATTTTGTTTATAACCTTTTCTTTCAGTTCGTCGTCGGTAAGCTCCGGACTTTCCACGGAAACAAGATAATCAAGACGTCCGCCCCACACTTCACTGCTCGAGGCTGTTCGAGTGCCGCTTGATGCATGAAAAGCGGCAATTATCGGCTGATTTTTATACAACAAAATTATGCCGGAGGTTGCTTTTGCGGCGTTTTCGGCGTTAAGAAAAACTTGTTCTCCGGCTTCTCCGTATTTTTGTATAAAATCTTTTTTGCTTGAATAGCCTTGACAGTGTGCGGAATTTGTGCAAATATCTGCGCCGCAATGCGCCGCTTTGTCGGTATCGAGCACTGCGCTTACCGCTAATGTTCGAACCGCCACGGTTTGGGCTTTTAAGGCTTCCGACGGAGAATCCGACGGCATTTCGGCAACGGTTACGGCGGCAACATAATCGTCGAGCGGCATGGTTGATATTTCACCGCTTATATGATTATAAACATTTATGCTTTTTATTTCCGAAAAATCAGTATTACGTTGTACTTCGAGGTTTTGCGGCAAGTCGGAAGTCGGTTCGGATTCGGTATTTGTAAAATTCTGAATAACTTGAGCGTTATTTGTTACGGTATTGATATCCGAATCATTTTTTTCTTGCGGCAATAAAGAATATAAAGTTTCGGAATAATTCGGCGTTACGTTTTCGGAGTGATAATAATTACGTGTTGCGGCGTATACTGCGCAAAAAACCGAAAACGACAGTGTTATTGTTATTGTTGCAAATTTTATAAAACGTTTCATACGGCAAATTTTATTAATGTTAAATTAAACATTGCTTCGAGGAATAACAATTGCTCTTTTTTCGCCGAATTTGCCGTCGGTGTTTTTTATGCCGTTTACGGCAAGCAATGTTTCCGGGGATACTTTGTATTTTTTTGCCGTAGACCAGACTGTATCGCTTTGTTCCGGGTAATAAACAACATATTCGGATTTATCTCGGTTGAATTCGCAACTGTCGTCTGTTTTTATCGATGTTATTGCCGATATACTTTTTTCGGCAATAACGGCTGCTTTAAGCTTTAAATCAAGACTGCAATTTATTTCGCCGTTTTCTATTTTGCATTGGCAGGAAGATACTTCCGCATATGAGTCGAAACGGTGTTTTTCGTTACGATTTGGCAAAAGACCGCAACCGTGTGCGGACGTTTTAAAGTTGAATACCGTGTTTATGCTTTCAAGCATACCTTGCTCGTTGGTTCCGCATAATTTTAAATTTGCTTTCATATCGAATACCGGGATTGTGTCTGCGTATTCTGCCGAAAGAACAGTTATGTTAGCACTTTGAAAAACAATATACAGAAATCA
>CAZJCI010000078.1:0-10125 GCA_964544455.1 uncultured Oscillospiraceae bacterium | reverse complement strand
GCCGCCAAAATCAAAAATTCCAACAATACCCCAAAAAAATCCCTACTCATATTAAGGTTTTTTGTCCAACTTTTTTTCTAAGCACCGTATGTCGGTGCTTTTAAGTTGGCGGTTTCCCAAGGCTTTGCCAAAGACAAAGCCTTTGCGGCGCCTTGGTCGCGGTTCGCAAACCGCAAAATCCTCTATGTGCGGTAGAGTTTCGCTGTCGGTTAATGTCCCTATTATGCCAACTCGGATTTTTCGGCAATATTTCTTGCCACATAAACGCCGCTTGCCGAAGCGTGCGAAAGAGAGTGAGTGATACCGCTGCCGTCGCCGATGATATAAAGACCGGGGTATTTGCTTTCCAAATTGCGGTTGACTTCCACTTCCATATTATAAAACTTAACTTCCACGCCGTAGAGGAGAGTATCGTCGTTCGCCGTGCCGGGCGCAACCTTATCCAACGCGTAAATCATTTCCGTAATACCGTCCAAAATACGTTTGGGAAGAACCAAGCTTAAATCGCCGGGGGTGGCGTTTAGCGTGGGCGTCATAAACGAATCTTCCATTCTTCCGGGGGTGGAACGTCTGCCGCGGATTAAATCGCCGAACCGTTGAACAATCACGCCTCCGCCGAGCATATTGCTTAGTTTCGCTATGCTTTCGCCGTAGCCGTTGGAATCCTTAAAAGGTTCGGAAAATCTTTGAGCCACAAGCAGTGCAAAATTTGTGTTTGCCGTTTGTTTTGCGGGATCTTCATAGCTGTGACCGTTAACCGTGATAATCCCGTTGGTATTTTCGTTTACAACCGCGCCTTTGGGATTCATACAAAACGTGCGTACTTTATCGCCGTATTTTTGCGTTCTGTAAACGATTTTGCTTTCGTAAAGTTCGTCGGTCAAGTGCGAAAAAACTTCCGCAGGCAGTTCCACTCTTACGCCGATATCCACTCTGTTGCTTTTTGTGGGAATTTCAAGGCGTTTGCATACCGCCTCCATCCACTTGCTTCCGCTTCGTCCGACCGAAACGACGCACTTTTTGCAACCGTAAACTTTTCCGCCGCACAAAACGTTATAGCCTTCATTGGTTACGTCGACGCTTTCCACGGGAGAATCGAAATAAAATTCGACTTTTTCTTTCAGATAATTATAAAGATTTTCCAACACGATATAGTTTACGTCGGTGCCCAAATGGCGAACGGAGGCGTCAAGCAAGTGCAAGTCGTTTTTTATGCAAAGTTTTTTTAAGTGCGAACCCGCCGTGGTATACAGCTTTGTGCCGACGCCGCCGAACCGCAAATTTATTTCGTCAACGTAACGCATTAAATCCAAGGCGTTATTTTTGCCTATATATTCGTAAAGAGTTCCGCCGAAATCGTTGGTAATGTTATATTTGCCGTCGGAAAACGCTCCCGCGCCGCCGAAACCGCTCATAATCGAACAGCTGCCGCAATTTACGCAAGTTTTGATTTTTTTTCCGTCGATTGGGCAACGGCGTTTTTCCAACGCGTGTCCCGCTTCGAAAACCGCAACTTTTAAATTTTTATTTAGATTTATAAGCTCGTATGCCGAAAAAATTCCTCCCGGTCCCGCGCCGATAATTATAACGTCATAGTTCATTGTAAGCCCTCCGAAAACAAAGCCGCGCATACCGCAAAAAGCGTGCGGCATAATATTCCGAATGTATTATATCACAACCGAGGGCAATAATCAATAACAAAATCCAAAGTTTACCGTTTTTTAATTTTGCGAAAACATTTATTTGATATTCGGATTTTCGTTTGTTTTGCTTTTGCGGTTGAGTTGGGCATAGGTTGCCGCGATAACGAACGCCGAAACAATCGCGGTTAGGATATCCGAAACGGGCATGGAATATAGGACTCCGTCCAAGCCGAAAAAGATGGGCAAAACAAGCGCGAATCCAACGCCGAACGCAATTTCTCTTATCATTGAAAGCAAAGTTGAAACGGCGGCTTTTCCCATTGCCTGCAAAAATATGAAAACGGCTTTGTTTACGCACGCCGCAACAACGGCGCAAAGATATACTCGGAATGCCTTTACCGCAAAGTCGGTATAATAAACGCTTTCGTTGCTTGCGCCGAAAATGCCTATAAGCTGACGAGGCAAAAATTCCGCAACGGCAAAAGCGACAACGCCCGTAAGCGCTTCGAAAATCAGCAAAAGCGAAAACAAACTCTTTACCCGATTATTTTTCTCCGCGCCCATATTATAGCCCACAATGGGAATACAGCCCGCCGCCATTCCCACAACCACGGAAATAACAATTTGAAAGAACTTCATAACTATCCCCAAAACCGCCATGGGAATTTGCGCATAACGTTCCGTTCCGAATATCGGATCCGCCGCACCGTATTTTTTTATCATAATGTTAGTTGCCGCCATTGCCGCAACAAGCGAAATTTGCGAAAGAAAACTGCACGCACCCAGGGAAAGCGTTTTTCCGATAACTTTTAAATTCGGTTTAAAGGCGCGTTTTTCGAGTTTAAAGGTTTTGGCTTTGCAAATATATACCGCAGAGAGCGCGGCTGTTAATATTTGCCCTATGACCGTTGCCGCCGCCGCGCCGGTCATTCCCCATTTAAACGTAAATATAAAAACGGGATCGAGAATAACGTTGGTAATTGCGCCGGCAAGAGTTGACGCCATTGCGAATTTTGGGCTTCCGTCCGCGCGGATAATGGGGTTCATTGCCTGACCGAACATATAAAACGGTATGCCGAGAGTTATTGCGAAAAAATATTCTTTTGAATATTCAAACGTTTCGTAATTAACATTTCCGCCAAACAGCGATATAATTTCGTCGTCGAACAAAAGATATACGGCGGTGATAAGCAAGCTTGAAATTATTACCGCGGCTACGGAATTTCCGACGCTTGTTTGGGCGTTTTCCTTTTTGCCGCTTCCAAGGCTTATGCTGATAAACGCACAACAGCCGTCGCCAATCATAACGGCGACCGCAAGGGCTATGACCGTGAGCGGATATACCACCGTGTTTGCCGCGTTGCCGAAAGAGCCCAAATAGTCGGCGTTGGCAATGAAAATTTGATCCACTATGTTATAAAGCGCGCCCACAAGCAATGAAATTATGCAGGGTACGGAATATTTCAACATAAGCGAACCCACTTTTTCCGTTGCAAGAAAATTTTGATTTGTCATTTTTTAACCTCCGAAAAATAAAAAAATTACGCGCAAATCCGAAATCCGGACTTACGCGCTTGCTGCTCGATTCACGTTATTATATCATATTTTTTTGTTCTTTGCAAGTGGTAAATTTAACCGAAAATTTTCCGAAATTGCGAAAGAGTTTCGCTGACTGCAAAGGGAATTTCGAGGTCTGCGGACGGCGGCGGGGGGATTTCGCCGACTGAAGTCAGAGAAATCCATTCCGCCGCAACCTATACACAAAACACAACTCAACCCACCCTCACCACAGCAACCCAAAAAAATCCCCACCCCAAAAGGAAAGTTTTTTGTCCAACTTTTTTCAAAAAAGTTGGTGAGGTCAAGGGCGAACAGCCCTTGTCGCCGTCCGCAGACGGCGAAATCCTCCCTTGGTGTCCGCTGACCGCAGACGGCGAAATCCCCCGAAAACGACGATTGTTTGCCGTTTTCGGGAGATTTTTTGCATTATTTTATTTAACTATAAGCGTTACGGGAATACATCTGGGGATTCTTATTTCGCCGAGTCTTACTTCGATGACAAATTCATACATACCTTTTGTGAGGTTATGCGGAACAAACGTTATTTCGTGTTCGGTATATCCGCTTTCGTAAATGCCGTACGGCAACATTGCGTTGTGCGCAGGTTTTACTTCCCATTCGGGCGGCATATTGAATTTTATGTCTGCCCAACCTTGGCGGAAATGTGCATGGAACATAAGTTTGAAGGAGGTTTGAACGCCTTCGGAAATTTCTATGCCGTTATCGTATATAAGATATGTTGTGAGAAACGGGCTTACTACTTTGCACGACATGGGGTTTCTGATTGCGCACATTTCTTTGAAGTTGTGAGTAATGCATTTTTCCGGCTTTTGCGTATAACTGTCGTATAAAGCGGCGCCTTCGTTCATTTTTATTTCGATTCCGTCGGTTTTGGTTATGTCAAGATTATGAATCATAAACGTGGGCATAAGATTTGCGATTCTGCTTGTAAGTTCGGATATGGTTTTGGGAATGAGAGTTCCCTCGTGCGTCATATCCACGCAACCAACGTGAATTTCTTCGCCGATGGGTTCAATCCACTTTTGTGGGATTCCGTCCATACCGTAGAGTATTCCGAAAAGCGAACCGAGAGTTGCCGCAGTGCAATCTCCGTCCTCGCCGCAATTAACAGCAGTGCAAAGAGTTTTTCCGAAATCGCCTTCGCCGTAAAGCCAGCCAATCATTGTTATGCCGATGTTGCTTGGCGCGTCATAGCCTTTAGCTCCGGCGGGAACCGCATCTTCGGGCGCACATTCGTGAATACGTCCGCTGCCGAAAGAGCCCGGAAATTGAGTGAGAACTTCTTTTCTTGCCTGTTTCCATGTTAGACCGTCTTTTTTGCATTTTTGCACAAGTCTTACTACTTTTGCAATCGCGCAATCTTCGGGAATATAAGAAAGAGCGATGTCCGCAAGTTTTTCGCCGTCTTTTTCCGCAAAAGCCGAGCTTTCGAGTGCGGTGGTGAAAATTTCGGCGTAAATTCCTTCGTCGGCGTGGTCTACCGAAGAATCTTCGAAAGCGTATTTCACTGCAAGGTCGGGACGTCCCGGGTTAAGACACGCCCAAATTTCGCTTCTTATCCACGCTCCGTTGGAATCCTTGTGCGGGTTTGCGTAGCAGCCCGATACGGGAGGCACAAGACCGTTTCTTACGTTGATTTTTCCCTGACCGTATTCCGCCCAATGAGCGTAGATTCTTGCCGCCCAATAATCCGCAAGAACTTGCGAATTGACTGTTCGTCCGTAGCGTTCCGCCGCCACAAGCCACACAAGCTGAAGATCCAAATCGTCGTTTGGCAAAGCTCCTTTGGAAAGGTCGGCTGTGTAAAAATCAATATCGAACACGCCTCTGTGCCCTTCGAAAGGCGTTCCCAACGTGCCGCCGATGTTTTTGCCCATAAAGCAAGCTCGCACCTTATCCAAATATTCGTTCATTTTTAAAACCATTTTGTAAACCTCCGTTTTTGTTTTTTTATTTAATTTTAACACAGCCGAACGGAAAAATCTATGGTTAATTTATACTTTTAAGTAGTCGATTCATACTTTTTGCAAAAAAAGCATTTCGGCGAAAAACCGAAATGCTTTTGGAATTATGATTTTGCAATTGTCTTTCCGAAACTTAGGCACAATTCCGTGCCTGCGGCGTCGGGGGCGTCGTTTATGATAAGTCCCTCTCCGCCGATAAGAAAGCCGCCCGCTTCCGTAACTCTGCTTTCCCAATTGCGCATCCATTCGCCGTCGCCCCAGCCGTAAGAGCCGAAAAGAGCGACTTTTTTGCCCGCAAGCTTGGGTTCGACGGCGGAAAAGAACGGTTCGAATTCTTCTTCTTCCAAAACCTCCGCTCCCATTGCGGGGCAACCGAAAGCGATTACTTCGTATTCGCTTGCTTGCGAATCGGTTATTTCCGAAACCTTAAACAAATCCGCTTCGGCATGTTCGGCTTTTATTCCCTCCGCTATTGCTTGCGCCATTTGCTCCGTATTGCCGGTTCCGCTCCAATAAATTACAGCGATTTTTCCCATTTTTTACTACCTCCGAAAATTATATTTATTACCTTTAGGTAACTTTTGTTTTTTACGCCGCATGAAATATTTGCGCCAACGTTTTGCCGCTTTGAATTTTTTTGCAAACATTACGGCGACATTCATTATATATATAAAACGTTCTTTTTGCCTGTTCGGGGTTGTGATATACTTTCCATTCTCCGCAAAGCAGGCAACCTTTATCCCGATGATTGATGAAAGCGTGAATATCGCAAAGCGGATAGCCCAAAAACACGCCTATTTCGTGAGGAAACGCATTGTATGATAATCTTGTTTTAAGTTTTTCCAAAAAACTGTCGAAATTTCCGTTTTTACCGTATCCGAACTTTGATAAAAACTCTATGTTTTCTTTTGCTTTTAAATGGTTTTCCAATACCGAACGGCGGTAGACCATAGCCAAAACTCGGTTTTTACATTCGCATATCGCTTGGATATATATGTTTTTTCGGTTTAAATCTTGGTTAAACTTTGCGATTTTGCCGTTTATATCGTTAATTTTTGCTTTTTGCAAAGACACAATATTAGACGGTTTTATTCCGCTGAGCGCGGGGGCGCAATGATAGGCGATTATAGCTTCAAACGTTTTGTTATTCATTTTGTTGTCCTCATACGCTTGGCGTTGAAATTACAAATTGCCGAAATATTCCGCAAGCGTTTCGTTGAGTGCGCAAGCTCCGGACGAATTGCAGTGCTTTATTACCGTACCGTTTTTTTCCGCCTGTTTTGACGCCACGGACAGCATTTTATGCGCCACCGTTTTTGTAAATACCACTATTAATTCAGGATTACCTATTTGATTTTGAAAATTTGCGGGGCATTGCGTGAACACTTTGCATTTGCAACCGTATTTTTTGCAAATTTCTTTGTAATAACAATGCATTCTGTCGTGCCCGCCCACTATTACAACACTCACGTTTTCATCTCCTTTTCCGTATTCGTTGCGGTTAGTCTGGACTAACTGCGTGTGTTAATTATACCCGACAGTTGTCGTTTGAGGCTTCTGCCGGGTATTTTTTACAATCGGTTATAATTGTTTACAACCGTTTTTAACCGTTGAATCAGCGGTTGTTTTCGGATTCGCACCCGCATTTTTTTGCGGAGCACTGCTTGGCGTAAGGACAACCGATACATTTTATTCCTCGTTTTTTGGCTTTATAAACGTACAGCGCAGAGCAACCGAGAATAATTGCGATAATCGCAACAAGAATTATATTTTCCATATTACCGTTATCCTTTCGCAGAATTAATTACAATATTTATTTATGTTTGCGGTTTATTTTGCGGCGATTTTTCCGTTGAGAGCGTATTCGGAAGCAAGCTTTTTGTTTGTGTTGTTAATCAGCGAGACAATGATTCCCGCAAACACGGCAACAACAGCAAGTCCGCATATTGCACCCGCAACGTTAAGCGTTTGAGGAGCCGTTATAAGCGTACCGATTGTATAAACAATATAGGCAACCGAAAATCCTATGCCGAACTGGAAGCCTATGCCCGCCCAAAGCCACTTTGCGCTCTTCATTTCGGAGTTCATTGCGCCCATTGCCGCAAAGCACGGAGGTGTGAACAGGTTGAACATAAGATATGCAAGAGCCGCAACGGCGGTTATGCCGAAAGTTTGGGCAACCGAAGCTCCCGCACCTTCCATAAGTTCAAGAGCGTCGGTATCTATCAGGTTGGAAATACCGTAGCAAACAGCAAGCGTACCGACAACGTTTTCTTTTGCGATGAAGCCCGTGACGGCTGCGGCAACCATCTGCCAAGAAGCTATTCCTATAATCGGAATGAGTATTACTGAAAGCGGAGTTGCGATTGAAGCAAGAATAGATGTGTTTTCCATACCTTCTTCCACAAGTTGGAATTTCCAGTTAAAGGACTGCATTACAAATACTATTGCGTTGCAAAGAAGAATTATTGTGCCGGCTTTAACTATGTATGCCCAACCTCTGCCGCACATTGAAAGGAACGCGCTTTTCAGGCTTGGAACTTTGTATTCGGGAAGTTCTATTATGAAGAAAGATTTTCTGTTTTTGTAGCCGGTAACCTTATTGATAATAAACGCGCCCAAAAGAATCAATACAATGCCGGCGAAATACATAAGCGTTCCAACCCATGAGGCTTCGGGGAAAAACGCGCCGGTAAACAACGCTATGACGGGAAGTTTTGCTCCGCAGGGCATAAACGGCGTGAGCATTGCGGTGGCTCTTCTTTCACGTTCGTTTCTGATTGTACGGCTTGCCATAACGCCCGGAATTGCGCAACCCGTGCCGATTACAAAGGAAATAACGGATTTGCCGGAAAGTCCCACTTTTTTGAAAATCGGATCGAGTACAACCGCAACTCTTGCCATATAGCCGCAGTCTTCAAGCAAAGCGATGAGGAAGTACATAACCATAACAAGAGGCAAAAATCCAACAACCGCGGAAACGCCGCCGATAATGCCGTCCGTAAGCAAAGCGACAAGAAATTCGTTACCGCCGGAAAGCGCATTGCCAACCCATTCGCCGAACATATCAATCGCGCCGGTGAGATAGTCCGCAATCCAAGGTCCTACCCAAGCCTGCGAAATTTGGAAGACTAGGAACATAACGACGGCGAAAATCGGAATACCCAAAATTTTGTGAGCGACAATATCGTCGATTTTATCGCCGAAGTTTCTTTCCTTTGTTTGAACTTTTCTTTTTTCCACTTCTTTTACTATTTTATTTACAAACTCAAAACGCTTGCGGTCAGCTTCAACAACGACTTCTTTATTTGTAAGGTCGATGTTTCCTTGAACGTAAACCGCCTTTTGACCTTTGCCGTATTGAGCGGCGGCTGTTTCCACAACTTTTTTGAGTCCGTCCGTGGAAGTTGAAACGGTTTTTACCACGGGACAGCAAAGTTTTTCGGAAAGGGCTTTTTCGTCGATAAGCGTTTCTTTTTTGGCGTTAATATCGCTTTTGTTCAGCGCAACCACAACCGGGACGCCGAGTTCCAAAAGCTGAGTTGTGAAAAACAGGCTTCGGGAAAGGTTTGTTGCGTCCACGATGTTGATGATTACATCGGGGTTTTCTTGTTTTACATAGGAACTTGTGATGCTTTCTTCCGAGGTGAACGGCGACATTGAATATGCGCCGGGAAGGTCTACGGCGATTAGTTCTTCGGTTCCGCCGTAATACGCCTTTTTGATGGGGTGTTCTTTTTTTTCAACCGTAACGCCCGCCCAGTTTCCGACTTTTTCGTTTCTTCCGGTAAGAGCGTTATACATTGTGGTTTTTCCGGAATTGGGGTTGCCCGTTAAAGCAATTCTCATAGTTTTTTCCTCCTAATATATAAATCCTTTACGGATTAAATTCTTCATACGGCAAATTAGTTAGCAATAACTAACCGCAATTTAAAAAATAAAAGCGAAAGCTTTTATTTTTATTTTGCCAAACTTATTCAACGATAATGGCTTGAGCGAGTTGGTCGTCTATGTTATAGCGTCCGTCTTTTATGGACACAACGCAACCGCCTTTGCGGAAAGCGACAACCGTTATTGCTTCGCCGGAATAGCACCCCAACGAAAAAAGGAACGCATTAAGGTCTTCGTCGTCGGTTTCGATTTTTTTAATGATGTATTCTTTTCCCTCAACAGCATTTGCCAAATTCATATTTACCACCTTGAATCCGTATAACTTCGGCAATATGTCCGTAAGCCTTTGAGTTGCCGAACAAGACTCTTATTGAACATATTCGAAATTGCGCCGATTTATTCGCATATGCGCAAATTCGGTTAGCAAGCACTAACTCCATATCGTAGTTTATCACAACGAGCCGCATTTGTCAAGTATTTTTTTATCATTTTTTCCGATTTGTTACATTTTATAAGCTTAAAAGGAATTGCGGATTTGTTTTTGTGACAATTTACAAAATTTGAAAAATTCTGTGAATTACGAACGGTATTCCACCGAATCCACTTTAAAGCCGTTTTTTTCCACCGCTTTTTTAATATCCGATTCTTCGAGTTTGAATTTGCTGAATATTTGTGCGGTTTTTGTTTTTAAATTAACCCGACAATAGCAACCGTCAATTGAATTAAAGGAATTTTCCACTCGGGTTTTGCAGTTTTCGCAGGACATTCCGCTTATAATCGCCGTTACGTTGTGGGGATAGTGAGCCGTATTTTTATCCGCCGATTTTATTTTTTTGACTTTATAGGAATTTCCTGAGCAACAGCCTTTTTTCAGCTTCTTTTTTGCGCTTTGCAACGCGATTGCCGTTATGAAAACTATTATCAGTATTAAAAAAACGTTAATCAAATTATCCATAATAAAATATCCTTCTTCCGAAAGTATTGTGTTAGTTTGGACTAACTATTTATATTATACTACTTTCGGAATAAATTGTCAAGCTTTTTTT
>CAZJCI010000077.1:0-10228 GCA_964544455.1 uncultured Oscillospiraceae bacterium | reverse complement strand
ATTCTTAATAGCTCCCAAATAGTTCCCCAGCGTAAGAATACCGCTTGGCTGAACGCCTGAAAAAATAATTTTTTTGTTTTCCTGAACGTTTTCCATTGTCGAATTTCCCAAACCTTTCATAAATATTTTCGGAAAAAACATCGAATAAAATCAAAAATAAAGGTGCAATAGCGTAAAATTACTCATATTATACCACCTTTTGCGAACTTTTTCAACAGTTATTTTGAAATATTCTGCTTTTTGAATTAATTTATTGCTTGTATCCAAAATATAACCGAAAATATATTGACTTTTAAGTAAAAATAGTTTATAATTAAATAAAAAGTAAGAAACGGATGTGATAAATTTTGTGATAAATTTTTTTAATTACATAAAATTTTTGCGCTTAACGCTAACATTCAATATCCCAATCGGAAAACAATAAAAAACAAAGGTGATGAAATTATTTGAAAACATTAATTTTAACTTGCAATACCGGCGAAGGTCATAATTCAACGGCGGCGGCACTGCGCGAGGTTATGGAAAGTAACGGCGAATTTTGCGGCGTGTGCGATACGTTGGAATTTATGTCAAAAAGATTTTCCAAACTGATTGGCAAAGGGCATGCAACAATGTACCGCCGAGTTCCCAAGCTTTTCAATAAAGGTTACGCAATGTCGGAACAGCACGATTCAATCTTTGCCGAAGGAACGTTCCTATATAAGTTCATAACAAGCGGAGTAAAAAAACTGTATCGCTATGTTGTTGAAAATAAAATAGATAACATCGTGTGCGTTCACCCTTTTTCCGCAATGCTTGCAACCGAACTGAAAAAAGAATACGGTCGCTTGAATATAACAACCTCCATAGTTGCAACGGATTATACCTGCTCTCCAAGCACCAACTGTTCCGATATGGATAACTATTTTATTCCGCATAACGCCCTTCGGGAAGAGTTTGAAGGTTGCGGTATTCCGAAAGAAAGAATATCCGTTTCCGGTATTCCCATAAAACAGTGCTTTTTTCAGGATTATAACAAAGACGAAGCAAGAAAATCGCTCAATTTGCCTTTAAATAAAAAAATAGTCCTGATGTGTTGCGGCAGTATGGGGTGCGGGCATATGGAAAAAATTTCTCAATCGCTTGTTTCTGCATTGAACAGCGATTCAATGCTCATAGTCATATGCGGAAGCAACAAAAAACTTTACAACAAATTGTCGGAAATCGAATCGGAAAATTTCAAAATCGTGGGATTTACAAACAGTATGTGCGATTATATGCGCTCTTGCGATATTTTCGTAACAAAACCCGGCGGAATAAGCACAACCGAAGCTTCGGCAATAAAAAAACCGCTGGTTTTCGTCAACGCAGTTGCGGGTTGCGAACTGCGTAATCGCGAATTTTTCCGATACAGAGATTGCGCCGTAACAGTCAGCTCAAATGACGAAATCCCTCAAGCCGTAACGGAACTGCTGAATGATTCGCAACGTTGCGCCTCTCTTGTTTCCAATCTTAAAAAGGAATTTACATATAACGGCGCAACATATATATATAACGCCTTGCAAAATAACGTCTGAACTTTGCGCAGGCAAATTTCAAATATAAAATATCGCGGTGCATTGCAACCGAAAGCATATAAACGGCGCACAATCGTTGCTAAATATATTTTTTCGAAATTGTTGCGCCGCTTTTTTGTACATATTGCAAAAAAAAACAGTGCTCGTTTGTGCAAATCATAAAAACTCCAAAAATAGCGAATAATGTATTGACAAAAAAAAAAAAAACGGTGTATAATTTTTAAACACGGTTTTACACAACCTTGACATTGCGCGGTATTGCACGGTAAATTTACAATTTTTGTTTGCCGTTTATAAAATTTGAATTTTTACAATGCAATATACGTAACGTAAATCAAAATTTTATGGAGGTAAACAATGAAAAAGCAACTGCAAAAAGCAATATCTTTTGTACTTTCCGCACTCTTGTTCATATCTTCCTTGGGCGTATATGCGTCGGCGGAAAACGAAGCGGAACTTGCCGCAGAGTTTCAGCAAAAGATATTAACGGTTAAGGACAACACTCTTGCGCCCGAAGAAAGGGATTACAGCCAAAAAAACGAAATGTACGATACGGAAAACGAATATCGTTACCGTCGCTATATTTCCGCAAACACAAATTTAAGAATAGGAAACTGGTCAATCGGCAAGGTCTATCCCGATTCGCAAACTCGTCAAGTCAACGTTTTTGCGCTTGTAAGAACAAATTATTCTTCCACAATGATATACAGTCCTTTCAACGGTTATGAATCGGAAAACGGAAGCCAAATTAACAATTTTTCCGCTTCCTCAAGCTCGCAACCTCTGACTGCAAACGGAAATTGGGAAGTTGCAAAAATCACTGTAACCGTCAATGCGGAAAATATTTTGTTTTTCCGTCACGGTCAACTAAAGTTCGGAACAACCGCAGGGAATTATTTCGACATTGCGGCGTGGGGCTTGTTCAATCCCTCAATTTCCGATGAAACAGCGGCGGAAACGCTTAAAAGCTCGGCAAAAATAAGTGCCGAAAACGTTATAACCATAAGAATTGCGGACGAAAACGGCGTCGTTCCGAACGATTACCTTGTGGGAACTGTCACACCGCCGGTTTTGGAAGATAACAATAACGGCAAATTTATGGGATATACAAACGTAAAAGGCGGATACGACATAGTCGCTTTGGGCGGACAGGAATATACTCCCACGGAAAGCACTGTTCTCTATCCCGTTTTTGCAAAATCCGTTCGGTTTGTAAACGGCTCGGCAGAACAAAACGGAAACGGATTCACGGCTCAAACTCCTTTCAATACGTTTAAAGACGCCGCAAGTTCGCTTGCAACGGACGGCGGCACAATAATCGTTGTCGGCGCAACAACCTATAACGGCAACGACCTTGCAAATACCGGCAACATAACGGTAACGTCAGTTTACGACGGCGTTGATTACCGCACAAGCAATTCGGCAAAATTGACGGTTAGTCATTTTCAAGCAAAATATGTTGAAAATCCCGGAAAAATTACGTTTGAAAATTTGGATGTTGTCACGTCCGGTTATGCAAATTGGCATTTAAATTCACATTCGTTTGAATTGAAAAATACATGTAACATAATTGATTCAAACGGAAACGCAATAAACAGCGTGCAAATTATGGGACTCATAAGCGGCACACCGTCTTACACCGAAATTGAATCTCCGCTTAATATAACCGTCGACAATAAAGTTGCGTGCGTTATATTGGGCTCTCGTGCCGACGTTACAATCGGCGGTGCGGAAATCTTCATAGAAAAAGGCGGAAACGTTTCCACAGTTTCAATTTCAAACAATAACAATGAGGGCGACGCAACGCTGAATCACGGCAAGCTTTCGGTAAACGGCGATGTAAAAATAACCGTAAACGGCAAACTCGAAAGCGTAAACGCACGTAAATCCGCCTATCATTCACAGAAAGGCACAAACGTTTACGGACTTGATAAGTTAAACGGAAATCTTTCCGTCATAGTAAATGCCGGCGCAAGCTTTACAAAAGGCATTCAGGACAGCGCAAAACCAACAAACGGCAAATGGTTCATTCTTCGTGCCGCCGAAGGTGCAAAAATCCAACATGGTTCAAACGGCAACTATGTTTTAAATCTTGACGACAGCTCGTCAACATTAAATACGGCGGTTCTTAAAAACACAACAACGCAAAACGAATATAAATTCTTAATCGCCCAAGGCGTTTCAAGCTTTTCTCTCGAAGAAAGCGGCGATTACACTGTTACCTATTCCCAAAACGAATCAAAAACAGTGACATATGTCGATAACAAATTCCAAACGCAGTTGGATTCCGAAAGCGTTGTTTCCGGTCAGCAGGCAACTTTAAAATCCATACCCAACACAAGCTATTACAATTTCGAAGGTTGGACTGACGACTCCAAGGGCACAACCGCAAAATATCTCGGAAATGCAAAATTAACCGTAAACGAAAACATAACTCTTTATGCCGTATGGAGCGAAAAAGAGGTTTATACTGTAACCTTTATGAACGGCGACAATGATTTTCATACATTTGTCGGTGCGGAAGGCGATACCATAGAATATCCCGATCCCAAAAATTACCCGTCAAAAGATGGATATCTTTTTGCAGGTTGGGACAGCAACATAAGCACCGTCGGCAATTCGAGCGTTAAAATAAACGCAAAATTCGTAACGGCTGAAGAGTTTGGAGCGGTTTATTATTGGAACGGCAACGCTCAAACGGACGGCGACGGCACATACCAAAAAACGTTTAACAGTATGTCAACGGTCGTAAAAGCATTAAACCAAACCGGCGGAACCGTTGTTCTTACGGGTAAGTGCAAAACTATATATACTCCCTTGCTTCAAAATTCAAAAGACGTTATTTTCACATCGGTAGACCCTCTCACCAATGTGGATTTCCGAGGAACTTTCACGGATTCGGAATATAACGGCGGTTGTCTTTTCATGCCGCAAATAGGAACATTTTGGGGCGGAACGGAGCAACCCGGCGCAATTATTTTCCAAAACATAGATATACTCAACCAAAAATCTCAATACGGCATAGGTCATTTTACGTTCGACGGTCACCCGTTTGAAATAGGTGAAAACGTAAGACACTATTCTCCCGAAACAGGAAAAGAAATAGGTTGGTTTATCGGTGGAACGGGACCTAACAACAAAGCGCAACCGCATAAGCTTAAAGCAGTGTTCAAATCTCCCGTCAGCGGCGCAAACTACCTTGTGCGCGGCGGCTCTACTGACATAGACAGCGTTGAATATGAATTTTACGCAAAAACAGTTCTTAACGTAGCCATGGACGGTTCCGCAACAGTAAACATAAACGGACCGATTCATTTTACTTATTTCGAAGGCAGCCAAGGAAGCGAATTAACAAAAAGTAACAGCACCGTTGTTTGCGGAAAAAAAGCATATGCATCAATCATCCGAAACAACCAAGTTTCAATAACCAATAATATTCCGGATACTTTCTTTAACAACAACATATATAAAATTGATTCGCAAAACGGCGGAACGGTCGTTCACACACAAGAAAAAGGCAAATATAAAGTATCCTCCGAAAAATATAATTACGCTCAACTTTTGGATTCGGAAAAAAATGTTGTTTCCGAAACGGTTATTACTAATAATTCTTTCCTGACCGCACCGAGTTACGGTCAATACATCGTGGTATATTCAAACAAAACAATATACGGTGCCGAATATGTTTCGTCGCCCTATGACGAAATTTGCCCCGATGAATATAAGGTTACTTCGGAAGATACGGAAAAGCACACAATAATTCTTCCCACACTTCCAAAACAAGCCGCTCATTCTTTCGAAGGTTGGACAACCGAAAATGGTTCTTCACAAGTAATGTATAAAGGCGGCGAAAGCCATACTTTCACGGGATTCGAAACATTATATGCGGTATGGAAAAGCATTCCCACAGTTACCGTTACGTTTAAAGACGACAACGGAAGCGTGTTGCATACTTCAACCGGCTATGTCGGCGCACCGCTCACATTCCCGCAACAAAATGCGTATAAATACGGACAAGAGCTTCTTGGCTACGCATACGAAAACACAACGGAAATTCTTACCTCTGATTCGCTTATTCCCGAAACAGAAAAAACTGCGATTCCCGTTTGGGGCGAAATACCAAGAGGAAAAGTACGCCTCTATGTAAACGGCGATACCGGAAGCGATGCAAACGACGGCATATCTCCGCAAACGCCTCTTGCCACAATAACCAAGGCGGTAAGCTTAATTAAAGATGACGGCGGATATATCATTCTGACCGGAGGTTCAAATCCCATCGGACAAAAATGGAATAATGCAGGCGATATAACCCTGACTTCCTATGATATGACATCCGGAATCGATTATAAAGCAAAAACGCTTTCGCAAGACAGCACCTCTTTCACACAAGGAGCAACAGCCACATATAATTGGGTTCCGTTCGGATATGATGTAAAATCCGGAAAAATAACAATAAACAATATTGCGCTTGTATGCACTCAAGCCAGCGGATTTTTGTGTTTCGAAGGACACCCGTTTGAACTTGGCGAAAACATATCCGCTTACCGCAAGGAAAACACAATATATAAAACAACGATGTTTGCAAGAGCATTGGGCGAATCGGATTCAAAAACCGTTAATCCCGAAGGAATATCATTCACGCTGAATACAATCGACGGCGGTTCAACAATCTATTCCATCGGTAAAGCCGATAATACCGTTCCAACGCTCAATATTACGGTAGACAGCGAATTCAACGGCAATTTGAATCTTGGAAACGACAGCGGCGGCGTTGGAAAATCCACAATAAGCAACAGCGTTAAATTTACGCTTAATGCAAGTATTAAGAACGCCGTAACCCTGAACACGTCATACACAAACCCGCTAAAGTGCAATATGTACGTTGTTCGAAATAACGGAGCAACAGCCAATTTCAATTCAATTCCGTTTGAAAACGGATACGGCATCTATCAAGCCGTTGCAGGTAACAACGTTGTTCTCAAACACGGAACAAACAACGGAGAAGTTGTTGCTACGGTTCCGCAAACCGAAAACGGAAAATATATAAAAATAACCGACAGCGACGGTAATATAATAGAAGTTTGTAAGATTGAAAACAGCCAAGCTTCATTCACTTTAAATGAGAAAGGTATTTGCACGGTGGAAATTACGGATATTGCAATGAAAAAAGTAACTTTCGAAACAGGTGCTAAAAACATTGTTATAACTTCAAAATGGTTGCCCGTTGGCGAAACGGCTGAAATTCCCCAAACCGTATACAGATACGGATATATATTTAAAGGTTGGAGCGACGGCGAAAACGTTTACACCGAAGGTGCGTTTGAAGTTCCCGATAACGACGTAACGCTGACAGCTGTGTGGGAAAACGATGTTAAACGTAAAATCACGTTTGACGCAAACGGAGCGAATATCGAACTCCCCGAAGAAATAGAAGAATATCCCAAAGAAAACGTTGTTCTTAAAAAAGTTGCTTCATCGGATTCAACGTTTATCGGGTGGAATACCGATCCTCAGGCAACAACGGGATTCCTTAATTACACCGTTTCGGACAGCGATACAACTCTGTATGCAATAACAACAAATCAGCCTGCATATATAATAGATTCGCATTTCCGAAACTACGGCGATATAACCAATAACGTTGACGGTAAATATTATTTCCGACGTTATGTTGTGGACGTTTATCTTGAAAATATAAATGCGTCGTCGGGAGCGTTTAAGCTTAACACCAATAACGGTTGCGTTTATTATTTGGGCTATGTTCCCGTTGACGGAATAGATGTGGATGTTTCCGCAAATCAGGTCAGAACAACCGTTTCGGGCGTGCCGGGGCTCAGTTATTTCACAACTCCGTGGGTTGAAGTAAAGTGGAATTCTCAAGACGTTATCGAAACAACCGCGTCAAGACGAAAAGTTGTAAGACTTATGTTTGCAATGAGTACGTGGGGAACAGGTTACGAAAAAATTCAAGAAAAAACTACCGACGAAATGGTATCCGCATTTTCGGGCTATACAGCTTATGCCGATAAAGAACAAGCCTATGTCAGTGCCAATATATATAGCGGCGTAAAAGGAGAAGAAGTCAAACTTAGCGGAAAAGTTACTCTTGAAGGCAGAGAAAGCGGAACAACTGCAAAATACGATTACGCAAAGCTGTATATTTTTAACGAAAACGGAGACGCGGTATATTATACGGTTTTGGAAAACGGCAATACAACGGGAAGAACGTTTGATTTTTCAACATCGGTTTTATCGGGAAATTACACAATAAAAGTTGTAAAAAGCGGTTATGTTACCCGAGAAGTCCCCATAATCGTTGGAGAAGAAGCTCTTGCTGTTCCGGAAATAGTTCTTATTGCCGGAGATATAAAAGGCTCCTATAATGATACTTACGGCGACGGAATTGTTGATATCGACGATTATTTGAGAATTATAAAAGGATTTAATCCGCAAATAAGCAACGAATATTTGCAAGCGGTCGATCTTAACGAAGACGGAGTAATAAACACTTCCGACCTTTCAATAGTTAAAAAAGCGTTTATGCAAAATCACGGCGAGGTTCAAACCGAAACTTCGGTTGTGAAAGATAACAGCATGAAGAAAGACGATTGGAATTTCTTCTTCAATAAAGGTAAAATTACCGTTGAAGGCGGCAGCCAAGAAGCTGTTGCGTCCGCAGTTTCGATTATTAACGACAGCTATATTAAAAACGGCGTATATGTCGGACCGACAAAAATGAACCATACGGTGGATTATGAACTCGACGATATATTCAATAACGGAGTAAGCATAAAAAATTATAAAATAGTTGTTTCGCAAAATAACAAAATTGCCGTTGATTATGCAAATTATATTAAGGAACAAATTGCCGAAACAACGGGATACAACCTCGAAGTCGTATATGATAACCAAGAAGAAACCGACTATGAAATAATGGTAGGTTCAACTTCAAGAGCCGAAAATACGGTATCGGAAGACCAAAAATATTCAACGTTTGAAAAAGACGGCAAATTCTATGTATTTTTCGGCGACGAACAAAGTGCCGAAATGGCGTCCATTGCTCTGTGCAACAAAATTTTGGGCGTTGAAAGCGAAGGATTCAATGGGGTTAAAACCGTAAATGTTGTGAAAGACGCAAAAAATGAAGGCGAATGGACCGTTCTTACGCGTTTCGGCGTTATGTCGGACAGCCATATAGGCAAAAGATATAATTGGGCTAACTATAATTGGCTTACCAACACATTTAATCATTTCGAACAAATTCACAACGAAAATCCGTTTGATTTTATAATTTCCTTAGGCGATAATATTGACGACGGATATGCAAATTCCTACGCAACGGATTATGCAACGTATCTTGAATTGATTAAAGATTTGGAAATTTGCGATCCCGAAAATCCGATTGACGGTAGGGAAGACGGCAAAATTCCCCACTATGAGCTGTGCGGAAACCACGATCCCATCGGCGGACAAACAGATTCGGACGGTAATCTTAAGGTAAGATTTTTCAAAAACAGACTTTGGTATACCGAAAACGAAAAAGGCGAAGTTGTTGCGCACATAGGCTTCTTTACCGGTTACGGCGGATATCCGCTATATGAATACACATATTCAAAATCCTATGCAAGTTATAAATCATACGGTGTTGTCGATGATGAAATGGTAAAATTCGTTGAAGAGTCCATAATCGAAGCCAACCAAAATGGCGCAAAACACATAATTCTTTATAATCATTGGGGAATATCTCAAGATGTCGGAGCCCCTATGCTTCCCGAATCGGGACTTGCAAAAATTGCAAGCGTTTGCGAAAAATACGGAGTGAAGTTGTATTTCAACGGTCACGAACACAATACTCAATATACGCTCCGACGTTATAACGATATTTACGATTACGACGTTTCAATGACGTCTCAAAAACACGCCGTTGTGGAAATAACCTCTTTAAGAGCAAAAATAACAATCTATAATACTTCCGATAACTCGGTTTACCGTGAAGATATTATTCCTCTTAGCGGAAAAGGCGAAGCGGTTCAAAGTTTTGCAAATTAAATTTCGGCGTTAACAAAAATTCGCTCCCATAATTTCGGGAGCGAATTTTTTGTAAATGTTGTCGCAAAAAACGAAAGTCGTAACTTTAATAATTTCCCGCTTCCGCTTTGCAATGCTCAAAAGTTATTTGTTAAGAAGAATATTAACAACTTTATAGGCTTCTCCGGCACCCATCGTTATGCAATAATCTCCCGATTTCAGTTCGTTTTTTAGTATTTCGGCGATTGTATCAAAACTTCCGGGGCATTCGGCGTTGTTCATAAGCTTTGCAATATCTTCGGAAGTAACGCCGCTTTCGTTTTTTTCTCTTGCCGCATAAATATCGCATAAATAAACCTTATCCGCAAGCGAAAGCGCACGCGCAAAATCATAAAGTAATTCGTGCGTTCTGGAATAAGTGTGCGGCTGAAAAACGCATATAATTCTTTTGGGATTCAAATTACGAGCGGCGTTCAAAGTTGCGCAAATTTCATCGGGGTGATGAGCATAATCGTCTATTAATTTAGCTCCGCCAAAATTGCCCAAAAATTCAAAACGCCGAGAAACACCCGTGAAATTAGCAAGTCCTATTTTTATGTTTTCCGTCGAAACACCCGATAAATATGCTGCTGCGGCGGCAGCAA
>CAZJCI010000076.1:1908-10296 GCA_964544455.1 uncultured Oscillospiraceae bacterium | reverse complement strand
ATCAGCAGATGTTCATTGATAATGCAAGTTCAGAATGGACAGAAGGTACATTGAGTGATATTGCCGATATTACAATGGGGCGTCCCCGAACGGTAGTAGTTATAACGAAGACGACAACGGCACAATTTTCTTTCAGGGACGAGCTGAATTCGGCTTCAGCTTTCCAACTGTTCGCCTTTTTACAACCGAACCTAAAAAATAGCTTGTGCAAATGATACACTAATGAGTGTTCGTGCGCCTGTTGGTGATTTGAATGTGGCTCACACAGATTTCTGTATTGGACGAGGTCTTGCGGCTATTCACTCAAAGTCTAACCACCAATCATTTGTCCTTTATACAATGTTTTCTCTCAAAAAACAGTTGGATGTTTTCAATGGAGAAGGTACTGTTTTTGGCTCAATCAACCGAAACTCATTGAATGATATGCCGATTCGCATCCCATCTGATGAACGAGTAAATGAATTTGAGTCAATAGTTGCTCCGATGGATGCAACTATTCGCAATAACTACGATGAAATCTGTCGTTTAGAGCAAATTCGTGATACTCTTTTACCGAAGTTAATGTCCAGCGAACTCGATGTTTCCGGCATCGACCTCTAAGCCTCTAATTTATTGTTTAACTGAACTTAGGAAAATGCCAATATGCATACCTAATGCTGAAGATATTAATGCATTCAATGCATTGGTTACACTGCTGTTTTTACTTATAATTAAAAATGTCAAAGCAAATAAGACATTATCATCTATAAGAGATAACTTATTACCAAAACTAATGTCCGGCGAACTTGACGTTTCCGACATTCGGCTTTAAGCCGCCGAATTAATATTTTATATCTTGACATTATCGAAATTAAATGGTAAAATATAATAAATCAGTATTCGCAAAATGCGAAAATACAGATGAAAGGAAAAAACACAATGAAAATGTCTTTTCGCTGGTACGGTAACGACGACCCCGTTACTCTTACCAACATTTCGCAAATTCCCGCAATGAGAAGCGTTGTTTCCGCAGTTTATTCCGTTCCCGTGGGCGAGGTTTGGCCTATGGAAGCTATTCTTGAAATTAAGGAAAACTGCGAAAAGCACGGCTTGATTTTCGATATTGTGGAAAGCGTTCCGGTTCACGAGGACATTAAGCTTGGAAAGCCCACTCGCGACGGATATATTGAAAATTACTGCCAAAACATAAGAAACCTTGCCAAAGCGGGCGTTAAGGTTATTTGCTATAACTTTATGCCGGTGTTCGACTGGTTGCGCTCCAACCTTAATTTTGAAAACGAGGACGGTTCGACTTCGCTTATATACCGTGAAGAAGAAGTTCTTGCGATGGACCCTTCGAAAGGCGACCTTTCGTTGCCGGGGTGGGATTCAAGCTATACAAAAGAAAGCCTTGGAAAACTGCTTGAAGAATATAAGGGCATAGATGAAGAAGCTCTTTGGAGAAACGTTGAATATTTCCTTAAAAAGATTATTCCCGTTTGCGAAGAATGCGACGTTAAAATGGCTGTTCACCCGGACGATCCGCCGTGGGGAATTTTCGGTCTTCCCAGAATTGTTACCACGGAAGAAAATCTTGCAAGATACCTTTCTATTGTGGATTCGCCCTGCAACGGGCTTACTCTTTGCACGGGTTCTTTGGGAGCAAACCCCGAAAACGATATTCCGCATATGATACGGCGTTTTGGCAAAGAGGGTAAAATTCCGTTTATGCACGTTCGCAACATTAAGCACGTGGGCGAAAGAGGTTTTAACGAAACCGCGCACAAAACCGAATGCGGTTCGCTTGACATTTATGAAATTATGCGGGCTCTTTATGACGTGGACTTCGACGGATATATTCGTCCCGACCACGGCAGAATGATTTGGGGCGAAACGGGACGTCCCGGCTATGGGCTTTACGACAGAGCTTTAGGGGCGGTTTATCTTAACGGTCTTTGGGAAGCTATTTGCCGCGAAAACCAAAGGGAAAAGGTTTTTAACGAAATTCCGAGCGGCGCAAAGTTTGAATTTACCGGTTGTTCGGTTACGCTTAATATGACGGGTGCGGATTTTTCGTCGGATATTAAAAACAGCAACATTAATTCTTCCACAAAAGTCAACAGCTGATGGAAAGCGCGAGATTTACCAAAAACGACAGCGGATTTGTGTGTGCAAACTGCGGGTTTGAGGTTATGCCTTTGGGCACGACAAGCAGAAATCACTGCCCGAGGTGTCTTTGTTCGCTTCACGTTGATGTGAACCCGGGTGACAGGGCGTGCGAATGCGGAGGAATTTTGGTTCCGATATTTGCGGAGCCCAACGCCAAAAAGGGATATGTAATTACGCACAAATGCCGCAAATGCGGGTTTGTTTCCAAAAACAGGGCGGCTTTGAAAAATTTTAAATCCAAGCTCCCAGACGAACAGTATGACAACGAGGAACTGCTTATTAAACTTACGGTTTCCGAATTGTGGAGATAGGCGTAAATAACGGCTTGACGATTGCTTTTGCAAACGTCAAGCCGTTTTGTTGCCGATTAAAACTTATGTTTTCGGGGGCAAGCGGTTAAGGCTGATATTAAAGAACTTTATAGCCTTCTTCGGTTATTGCCGCTTTCAGTGTTTCGTCGGAGACGTCTTTTGAAAGAACGACGGTTACTTTGCCGTCCGTGTGGCTTGCAGTGGCGAACTCAACCCCGCTTATGGCTTCAAGAGCCTTTTTTACGTGATTTTCGCAATGCTGGCACATCATACCTTCTACTTTGAACGTTTTTTCCATTTTTGTTTTTTCCTCCGTTATGTTATTATTAATTGTTTTATCGTTTTCGCAATTATCCGAGCGCAAGCACTCGTTTTTTTCGGGTTTAAAGCGGTTCAGCCGCAGTGCGTTTGTTACGACGCAAAAGCTGGAAATCCCCATGGCAAGCGCGCCGAGCATTGGACTTAAGGTTATTCCCAACGGCGCAAGAACGCCCGCCGCAACGGGAATCCCAACGCTGTTATAGAAGAACGCCCAAAACAGATTTTGCTTTATGTTACGCAAAACGGCTTTTGAAAGTTTGAATGCGTTTACCGCGCCGTAAAGACTGCCGTTCATAAGAATTACTTCGGCGGTATCTCGAGCTATGTCGGTTCCGGTGCCTATGGCAATTCCCACGTCTGCGCTTGCAAGGGCGGGAGCGTCGTTTATGCCGTCGCCTATCATGGCGATTTTTCCGCTGTTTTTTAGCTCCGAAACAATTTTTGCTTTTTCGGTGGGGGTTGCGCCGAATATAACATTTTTTATTCCCGCTTTTTGCGCAATTGCGCGTGTTACAAGTTCGTTATCGCCGGAAATGAGCGTTGTTTGAAGTCCCATTTTGTTTAGGGCTTGAATTGCCGCCGTACTTTCGGGTTTTAGGGAATCGGCGGCGGCGATAATTCCCAAATATTTTTCTTGGTTTGCAAAATAGAGTGGCGTATTGCCTTTTTGGGAAAGTTGGTTTGCTTTTTTTACTTCGCTTTGGGAAATTTTTACGTTAAGATTTTTAAGCGATTCGGCTATATATTCGTATTTGCCGCCGAAATATTCTTTTTTGTTGATTTTGCAATATACGCCGCTTCCCACGTCGGCTCGAAAATCAGTGGAATTTTGAAGAGTCGCACCGTTTTGGCGGCAATGCGAAACAACCGCTTTTGCCAGAGGGTGTTCGCTTTTTTCTTCCAGGGCGTATGCGGCGCAAAGAAGTTCCTGTTCCGAAACGCCGTTTGCGGGATAGACTCCGGTAACTTTTATGTTTCCGCTTGTTACGGTGCCTGTTTTATCCAAGGCGACGGTTTTTATTTTGGCGCAGGTTTCCAAAGCTTGTGCGTTTTTGAACAAGACGCCGTTTTTTGCGCCTACTCCGCTCCCCACCATAATTGCAACGGGAGTGGCAAGTCCCAGGGAGCAAGGGCAACTTATTACAAGCACGGAAATTGCTCGGGCAAGCGCAAATCCGAACGTTTTTCCAATACACAACCAAACTATGGCGGTTATCAGAGCAATTATCATAACGGCGGGTACAAAAACGGAAGCCACCTTATCGGCTGTTTTGGCAATGGGGGCTTTTGTGGCGTTTGCGTCGCTTACGGTTTGGATTATTTTTGAAAGAACCGTTTCGCCGCCCACTCTTGTTGCTCGGCATTTTATGAATCCCGATGTGTTTACCGTTGCGCCGATGACGGTATCGCCTTCGCTTTTTTCGGCAGGTACGCTTTCGCCGGTTACGGCGGCTTCGTTTATGCTTGTTGCGCCTTGAATTATGAATCCGTCAACGGGGATTTGTTCGCCGGGACGAACGGTGAATATATCGCCGACAGCAATTTCGGAAATTTTTACGGTTACTTCTTTTCCGTTGCGCAAAACGCGAGCGGTTTCGGGCATAAGATTTTTCAGCCCTTTTAGGGCGTTATCCGTGCGGGCTTTTGATTTTGCTTCAAGCGTTTTTCCAACCGTTATGAGAGCCAAAATCATTGCTGCCGATTCAAAATAAAGGTTGTGAAGATTTTGGTTTGCCGCCGCAAGATTTCCGTTTGCAAGATTGTTGCATATTATGAAAAGTACGGCGACGCTATAAATAAAAGCCGAGCCCGAACCCACGGAAACAAGAGTATCCATATTGGGCGAAAGGCGGAGCGCGGCTTTTGTTCCGCTTGTGAAGAATTTGCCGTTTATGAGCATAACCGTTGCCGCAAGCAACATTTGGGCAAGCGCGATTCCGCCGGGGTTATTGTTTAAAAACGGCGGCAAAGGGAAATTTAACATTGTATGTCCCATGGAAAGATACATCAGCGCAAGCAAAAAAACAATCGACGCACAAAGGCGGTGTAAAAGATTTTCGGACTCTTCGAGATAGACGTTTTTGGGGGCGTTTGCGGAATTTTGAATTTGCGTTGGCAAGCCGTTGCTGTCTGCCGAACAGCCGTAGCCCGCTTTTTCGATTGCCGAAATTATTTGGCTTTCGCTTGCGGTTCCTTCGACGGACGCGGTTCCCAAAAGTAAATTTACGGCGCAGGACGTTACGCCTTCTTGGCTTAAAACCGCTTTTTCCACTCTTGCGCTGCAGGCGGCGCAGGTCATTCCCGTGACGTTATATTTTTTCAAAGCTTCACCTCGTTTGTTAGTTCTGACTAACTTGTTCTATGATATTATTATAAACAAATTTTATTAATAAATCTATTCAAAGAGATTATATTTATATAAATGAAAATTTGCGGCAAAAAGTATTTTGCGTTGTTTTTCTGGGAATTATCCGTCGTTTGAAATTTATTGCCAAAGCGTTTTGGTTTAATGAAATTTTTACCGTTTTGTATTGTTTTGTGCGTTGAATGCTGACGGATTATGTGTTATTATAACTTAGATACTTTGGTCGTAAACCGCAGAGGGCGAAATATACTTATGTGCGCAAACACTTATTTAACTGATATTAACAAAGAATATTTGGAGAATTATTTATGAACTATGCTCGTTTGTTATCCGATTCGCTTACAATCGGAGAAAAAATGCTTTGTTGCGGCGCGGAAGTTTCACGTGTGGAAGACAGCGTTATTCGAATAATGCAAGCCTACGGCGCGCAAAGGGCGGACGTTTTTACCATAACTTCGAGTATTGTGGCTTCGGCGGAGTTTGACGGAAAAACTTATACTCAAACCCGCCGCATTAAGAGTTATAAAACGGATTTTGAAATGCTTGACGGATTTAACGCTCTTTCACGCAAAATATGCGAGGAACTTCCCGACGAGGAAGAAATAGAACGGCAGACAAAAAACATTCTTTCCAAAAAAGATTATGCTTTTGGGGTTAGAATATGCGCGTGGGCTCTTACGGCGGGGGCTTTTTGCGTGTTTTTCGGCGGAAGTTTTGCCGAAGGAGCGGTTTCTGCCGTAATCGGCGCACTTTTAATGCTGTGCGTTGATTTTGTGGAAAAAAAGGGTATAAACCGTGTTTTTTCCAATTTATTCAGCTCTTTTTTTGTTAGCACGCTTGCTTATTTTGCGGTTTTGTGCGGAGTTGGCAAAAATTCCGATAAAATTATTATCGGCAACATAATGCTGCTTATTCCGGGACTTGCGCTTACCAATGCGATTCGAGAGCTTATTGACGGAGATATTATTGCCGGCGCATTGCGTTTTTGCGAAGCTTGCCTTGTGGCGGCGGGCATTGCGGCGGGATATTTTCTTTCCGTTTATATTTTCGGAGGGGTGATGTAGTTTGTCGGCGTTTACGGAAATTTTTTCGGCTTTTTTGGGAACGCTTGGATTTTCGGTTGTTTTCCGTTCAAAAAGAAACTGTCTTTTGCCGCTTGCGCTGGGCGGCGCGCTTGCTTGGGCGGTATATCTTTTTACGGCTTTTTTTAATTTTTCGGAGCCTTTGCGATTTTTTGTTGCTTCTTTGACCGTGGGGATTTATTCGGAAATTTTTGCAAGAATATTAAAAACGCCGACTACCAATATTTTTATTCCCGCAGTGTTGCCGCTTGTTCCGGGAGGTTCGCTTTATTATACAATGCGATATGCCGTTGCCGGAGAATGGGACGCTTTTTTAAGCAGGGGCGAACAAACGCTGAAAATCGCGCTTGCGATTGCGTTGGGAATAATTACGGTTTCAACGGCGGTAAAACTTATTTTTCCCGCAAAATATAAAAATTAAGAAAATACGGTGAGGAGATATTTATTATGTTTGACAACTTAAAAGAGGAATTTTCGCAAAATCTTTATGAGCAAAAAGGGAAAATTTTGGATTTTTGCGTTGACGAGGTTATTTTGCCCAATGGGAAAAAATCCGTGCGGGAATATATAAAGCACCGAGGAGCCGTTGCCGTGATACCCGTGGATTCGCAGGGGAACGTTTATTTGGTAAATCAATACAGATACCCCGCCAAAGCGAACGTTTTGGAACTTCCGGCGGGAAAGCTTGATTATGAAAACGAAGATTGGGAAAAAGCCGCAAAGCGAGAACTTTGGGAAGAAACGGGACTTTGCGGAGACCTTACCTATATTGGTGAATTTATGGGAAGTCCCGCAATAAACAACGAGATAATTCGCATTTATTTTGCGGATAATATTACGGATTCGGGAAACGGGCGGCTTGACGAGGACGAATTTTTAAATGTGGTTAAAATGCCGCTTAAGCGTCTTTGCGAACTTGTTATGAACGGAGAAATTATTGACGGTAAAACCGCTTTTGCCGCGCTTTGGGCTGACAGAAAAATTAACGGAAGCAAATAGAACAGATTCACAGACGGTTGGGAAATGTAAACCGAAAAGATAAAACTGCGGGCAAGTTGCAAGCGGATTATAATAAATAATTATAATAAATATAAAAAGAAAAGAGAAAAAAATGATTGAATACGAATATAAATATAAATATGAAATGCATCTTCATTCAAAGCGTACAAGCGCATGCGCCGCGGCGGAAGCGACGGAATATGTTCGAGCGGCAAAGGAGCTTGGCTATGCGGGAATGACTTTTACCAACCATTTTATTCGAGGCAACACGGCGATAAGCCGCAACATTCCGTGGAAAAACTTTGCGGAAGAATATAAAAAGGATTGGGAAACCGCAAAAGAACTTGGTGATAAGGAAAATATAGATGTTTTATTCGGTTTGGAAGAGGGCTACGGCGGCGGAAAGGAGTGTCTTATTTACGGACTGACGCCCGAAGTTTTTGCCGAATGCGAAGAGTTCAGACATATGGATATTGCGAAAATTTCCGCATTTGTAAGGTCTTGCGGAGGATTCATTGCCTGTGCGCACCCGTTCAGGGCAAGAGATTATATTATAAATTCTTTGGAAGAGCCCAATCCGAAGTTTTTTGACGGCGTTGAAGTTTATAACCGTGCAAACAGCTTGGAGGAAAACCGTGCAGCTTATAATTTTGCTGTTAAATATGGGCTTAGGAAAATTTCGGGCGGAGATATTCACAGGGTGGAGGACTTTGGAAAATCGGGTATAGCCGTTTCGAGACGGATAAAAACGGAAAAAGAACTTGCTGACGTTTTGAAAATCGGAGATTTTAAAATAATTACCGACGCCGAAAAAAACAATTTTTAACGCTGATGGGGTGTTTCGCTGATTGTGGGCGGCGGCATGGAGAATTTCGCACTCTGCGGAGTGCGACAGGGGCTGTGCGCCCCTTGACCTGCACCCTCTTTTTGAAAAAAGAGGGGCAAAAACTTTCCTTTTGGGGTTTGGGAATCCCCCTATGTGTAATATATAAAAAAGGTTTCGCAGTCGGTTGATTGCGAAACCTTTTTATGAATAGCACGATATGCCGAAAAGTTAATCGAACGTTGCAAGTTCTTGTTCCGGCGGGCTTGCGGGAATTGCTTGCGTTATTTGAATGACCGGCCCCACGCCGCCGTAAATTTTATGCGAACGTATTGAAAT
>CAZJCI010000076.1:0-1808 GCA_964544455.1 uncultured Oscillospiraceae bacterium | reverse complement strand
TTATTTGAATGACCGGCCCCACGCCGCCGTAAATTTTATGCGAACGTATTGAAATTTTGCCGGTAAGCGTAATCCACGAATAGGATTTCAGCTTTTCGCTTTCTTTCCACTTGCACACGAACGCGCTGTATTTTATATCGTCCGCACAGCATGTCATTATGTGTCTGCCGCAAATAAAAATACCTTTGGGAACGCTTTCGTCTTTTAAAACGATACCTTTGAATTTTACTTTTTTTCCGTCGTATTTTTGCATATCTTCGCAAATGTCTCTATACCAATATGCAAAATCGCCGTCTTTTATTTCTATTGTTTCGGCGTTTATGTCGAACGGCAGCGGATCTTGAATTTCATCGTATTCGGTGGCGCCCGTTGTTAAATCGTATAGAATTCTTGCGTTGCGGCTGACTCCCCGCACAAGCTTGTGAAGCGGCATACGGTCGTCTTCGGGTTTTACTCGGTTGAAAGCCACAAAATCGCACGACGAAAGCTTATCTACCACAAGACTTCGCATATTTTTGTTATAGTTTTCGATTGTTTCGGCGTCGATTATTAACAGTTCCTGCGCAACGCTCCAATTTTCCGGAAGATTTTTATAAAGATTATCAAGTTGCCAAACGCCGTTATATTCTATCATTATAAAAACCGCATTGTGTTTTTTTTGCAACGAATTTAAAAGTTCGGCGGAAAGTTGGCTTTCTTCTTCTATATATTCGCAATAAATATTCGGCGATTTAAAGGACGAACAATCGAATTCTTCCGTTCCTTCTTCGCATACCAAAAGAAGCGTGTTTCCGTTTTCGACCATAGTCTGTTCCGACAAAACGTCCTGAATAAACTTTGTTTTGCCCGCTTCCAAAAAACCCGTGAACAAATATACCGGGATTTCCATTATGGTTGTTTCCTCCAATTTTATTTTTATGCTTTTGCCGAAATTCGGTTTTTTATAGCATAAACAATTCTTTTAGGGCGTCCTCTTTTATGCCGGAGCCTATGACGCAAAGGCGTCCAGTGGGAACGGCTGTTCCGAATCTGACGTCGGGTTCGCCGGGAACATAATCGAAATGAATGAAACCTTCCGTGCCGGCAACAATTCCTTTTGCACGCAGAATTGTCCCGTATTTTTCAACGTCGGAAAGCTTGTTAAGGGCGGCGGTTATTTCGTCGGCGGTATATTTGCGCCCCGTTTCCGCACCGAAGCTTGAAAATACTTCGTCGGCATGGTGGTGATGATGTTCGTGGTCACAGCAGTGTTCGTCACCGTCGTGGTAGTGGTGTTCGTGGTCGCAACAGTGTTCGTCACCGTCGTGGTGATGGTGATGTTCGTGGTCGTGGCAACCGCACACGGGGCATATTTCGGCTTCTTCCGTCATTTTTTTAAGTTCGTCTTCAAGCGTGTTTTTCTTTTCCAACATTTCCAAAATTTGCAGACCGTTAAGCTGTTCCCACGGCGTTGTGAGAATATCTGCGTTGGGGTTATGTTCTTTGATACGATTTACGCAATCTTCAAGCTTGGAATCCGAAACTCCGCCCGTGTGGCTGAGAATTACAGTGTTTGCGTTTTCTATTTGGTTATTGAAAAATTCGCCGAAATTCTTCATATACATTTTGCATTTGTTTACATCGGCAACCGTTGCAACTGCGTTAAGTTGAATTTTATCGGAATTAATATCGGTTACGGCTTTTATTACGTCGCTGAGTTTTCCCACGCCGGAGGGTTCGATAACAATGCGGCTTGGGGAATATTCTTCCAGCACCCGAACCAACGCTTTGCCGAAATCGCCCACAAGACTGCAACAAATACAGCCGGA
>CAZJCI010000075.1:0-10300 GCA_964544455.1 uncultured Oscillospiraceae bacterium | reverse complement strand
TTCCTGTTACTTTGTGGTTTATCAGTAAAAATAAAAAGCAAAAGGGCAAAACCCTATTTATTGACGCCCGCAAAATGGGCTATATGGTTGACCGCAAACACAGAGATTTTACCGATGAAGATATTCAAAAATTAGCTGATACATTCGAGTCGTTCCAAAACGGAACATTGGAAGATGTAAAAGGCTTTTGCGCCGTTGCCGACCTTGCGGAAATCGAAAAGCAGGATTTTATTCTTACGCCGGGCAGATATGTAGGTGTTGAAGAACAGGAAGAAGACAGCGAGCCGTTTGAAGAAAAGATGAACCGTTTGACCGCCGAACTTTCGGATATGTTTGCAAAGTCCCACGAACTTGAAGAAGAAATTCGTAGGAATTTGGGGGCGATTGGGTATGAACTTTGATGACAATAGCTTATACAATATTAAGTCTTCTGTGGAAGGAAAAAGATATTCACTTTTTGAACTTGCAACTTGGAAAAACGGATTGGCTTTTAAGAAAATCAATTTTTCTGAAACTGGTGTGCCTGTAATTAAAATAGCAGAGTTGAATAACGGAATCGGAGGAACAACTGCATACACACAGCAAACATTTTCTGAAGATGTCCACTTGTGTAAGGGCGATTTACTGTTTTCGTGGTCAGGAAATCCACAGACATCGATAGATGTTTTTAGATTTAATCTCGACGAAGGGTGGCTTAATCAGCACATATTTAAGGTAACACCCGATGAAAAGACTGTCGATAGAGATTATTTCTATTTCCTGATGAAAAATTTGAAACCGCATTTTACTCAAATTGCAACCAACAAACAGACAACAGGTTTAGGTCACATTACTATTGCCGATATTAAAAGAATGAGTGTAGTCATTCCTTTGTTAGATGTGCAAAGGGAAATAGTTTCATATATAAAGCCTATTGATGACAAAATTGAACTTAACAATAAAATAAACAATAATTTAGAACAGCAGGCTCAGGCGATATTCAAAAAATGGTTTATAGACAATCCCGAAAACGGTAAATGGTCAACGGGAACATTCTCCGAACTTATTAAGTCAACCTTAAACGGTGATTGGGGAAAAGAAACACCGACAGGCAATAATACCGAAAAGGTTTACTGCATTAGGGGTGCGGATATTCCCGAAGTCAAGGCAGGTAATAAAGGTAAAATGCCAACAAGATATATTCTTCCCAAAAACTTTGCCGCAAAACAACTTACAGCCGGCGACATTGTTGTTGAAATTTCGGGAGGCAGTCCTACTCAATCAACCGGAAGATGCACGGCTGTAACTCAATCTTTACTTGACCGTTACGATAGCGGTATGGTTTGTACAAATTTCTGTAAGGCATTAAAGCCAAAAGATGGATACAGTCTGTTTATTTACTATTATTGGCAATACTTATATGATAAAGGTATCTTTTTCTCTTACGAAAACGGTACAACCGGAATTAAAAATCTTGATTTTTCAGGTTTTATTGAAACAGAAACTATTATAATTCCTCCAAAAGATAAAGTTTTGTATTTTGATGACTATTGCAAATCAATTTTTAATCAAATTTTTGCCAATGGTAAACAAAATGAACATCTTTTTACGCTTAGAGATACCCTTTTGCCAAAGTTAATGTCCGGTGAACTTGATGTTTCCGACATCAAGATTTAAGCTGCTAAATTATTGTTTATAAAATATAAGGAGTATTCTATTTTAATATGAAAGTAAATAAAATAACATTTTTTATTTGTTTTACAATTACAATTATTTCCGGATTAGGAATTTTGGCTTTTGCAAATAACGATATATTGCAAAATATTTGTTTGGGGTTATTTACAGGTTTTATCGCATCGGCGGTAATCGCTGTTATAAATTATTTTCATGAACGAGCCAAAATTATCGAAAAAATGAAAATGACTGTTTTAACTTTGCATTTAAATCTTTCCGTAATTTCAAAAACTTTGGGTAAGGTATTACCGACAATACATACTGTGGCTGATATTTCGGATATTGATTTCCATTATGTTTCTCATTTATCGGAAGATTCGGTAAATTCATTGAAACAAATCAATTTTGGGTTATATTCTCCCATATACACAAAAAGTAACAAAGCCATTGCCGGTAAAGAATTGAATGAATTTTATACAGATGCTGCAACCATAAAAACATGCGCTTATAACCTTGAAAAAAATGTAATTGAATACAACACTCAATATTTGCGATTATATAATCAAGCTATATCTTCAAATATTACTCCCACTGAACAACTAAACTTAGATACATTAAAAAATCTTGTAAATATACGTACAGCAAAATTACAAGAATACACTGCAACAAAAGTCGTTGAATTAGAAAAAATAGCTAAAAAATTTTATGGCTCAAAAAAGGAAAAAATGTATTGGGAAAATATTAAAATCAGATTAGAACAAAAAGCAAATAGCATAGTGGAGATGATGTAATATGAATGTACTATATACGGAAGCAAATTACGAAAACTCCGTCATAGAATTATTCAAAAACAGCTTGGGATATGAATATGTTTACGGTCCCGAAACGGAAAGAGATTTTCGCAGTCCGTTATATGATGAAATATTGGAGGATTCTTTATATCGGTTGAACAAAAATTTGCCGCCCGAAGCTGTTTCCGACGCATTGTTAAAGTTAAGAAATTTTGAAAACGGAGAACTTGTGCAAAAAAACGCTGTTTTTACGGACTATTTGCAAAACGGTATTCAGGTAAGATATTTTTATAAAGGCGAAGAACGTTCCGATATTGTATATCTTGCGGATTATAAGAATCCCGATAAGAATTCTTTTATTGTTGCAAATCAGTGGACGTTTATTGAAAACAGCAACAAGCGACCGGATATAATTCTTTTTTTAAACGGTTTGCCTATTGTTTTAATGGAATTAAAATCGCCCTCCCGTGAAGAAACCGACGCTTCCGAAGCGTATACTCAAATACGCAATTATATGTATGAAATTCCGTCGATGTTCATTTATAACGCAATTTGCGTTATGAGTGACCAGCTGACCTCCAGGGCGGGAACAATAACATCGGGTGAAGACCGTTTTATGGAATGGAAAACCAAAGACGGAAATTATGAAAACACGCAACACGCACAGTTCGACACTTTTTTTGAGGGAATGTTCCGAAAAGAAAGATTATTGGATATTATCAAAAACTTTATTTGTTTTTCGAACGACGGCACAAGCAAAACCAAAATACTTGCCGGGTATCATCAATATTTTGCGGTTCGCAAGGCGATTGAGTCAACGCAAAAAGCCACCGTTACCGACGGTAAAGGCGGCGTGTTTTGGCATACTCAAGGAAGCGGAAAATCTTTGTCCATGGTATTTTATGCGCATTTGTTGCAAGAAGCCTTGGAAAGTCCCACCATTGTTGTTCTTACGGACAGAAACGACCTTGACGACCAACTTTACGGGCAGTTTGCAAAGTGTAAAGATTTTTTAAGACAAACCCCCGTTCATGCAGACAAGCGGAAGTTATCGGAAAGCGATATTGAGCGAAACAGTTGTTTAAAAAAAGGTGAAAAACCGATTGTCGGTTTAAAAGATTGGCTCAATGACAGACAGGCAAACGGTATTATTTTTACAACAATGCAAAAATTCGAAGAATCTTTCGATATTCTTTCGGAAAGAAGAAATATTATTGTTATGGCAGACGAAGCACATCGAGGGCAATACGGACTTATTGAAAAGATAGACGAAAAAACAGGTAAAATAAAAACAGGTACGGCACGAATTATCCGCAACAGCTTGCCTAACGCCACATATATCGGATTTACCGGAACTCCCATTGATTCAAAAGACCGCAACACTCGCGAAGTTTTCGGCAATTATATTGATATTTACGATATGACGCAGGCTGTTGAAGACGGTGCTACAAGACCTGTTTATTACGAAAGTCGAGTTATAAAACTGAACCTTGACGAAAAAACGCTTAAATTGATTGATTCGGAATACGATATAATGGCAATTAATGCGGATGCGGAAGTTATTGAAAAAAGCAAGCGAGAACTTGGACAAATGGAAGCGATTTTGGGAAATGACCAAACCATAAACTCACTTGTATGCGATATTCTTGACCATTACGAAAATAACCGTCAAAATTTGCTTACGGGAAAAGCAATGATAGTTGCCTATTCAAGACCGATTGCAATTAAAATTTACAAAAAAATATTGGAACTACGCCCCGGTTGGAGGGAAAAAATAGGAGTTGTTATGACTTCCAGCAACAACGACCCCGAAGAATGGCGGGAAATTATCGGTAACAAAAAGCATAAGGACGAATTGGCAAACAAATTCAAAGATAACGACGGTCCTATGAAAATAGCTGTTGTTGTGGATATGTGGCTTACGGGATTTGATGTGCCGTCGCTTGCAACTATGTATGTTTATAAACCAATGTCCGGGCATAATCTTATGCAGGCTATCGCTCGTGTTAATCGTGTGTTTAGAGATAAAGAGGGCGGACTTGTTATTGATTATGTCGGAATTGCGTCTGCGCTTAAACAAGCGATGAATGACTATACCAACCGTGATAAAGTGAATTACGGAGATACCGATGTTGCAAAGGTTGCCTATCCCAAATTTCTTGAAAAACTTTCTGTATGTCGGGATATGTTCCATGGATACGATTATTCAAAGTTTTTAACAGGTACCGACCTTGAAAGAGCAAAAACAATAAGCGGCGCAGTGAACTTTATGTTTGCACCGGAAAAAAGCAGTGATAAAGATATATTTATTAAAGAATCGCTTATGCTTCGTCAGGCACTTTCTCTTTGTTCGTCACTGGTAGAGAAAGCAATGCGATTCGAAGCGGCATTCTTTGAATCTGTCAGAGTGTTGGTTTTACGACTTTCGAATAGCGGAGTCAACAAAAAATTTTCTTTGTCCGAAATAAACGATCGCATTAACGAGCTTTTAAAACAAACCATTAAAAGCGACGGAGTTATAAATCTGTTCTCCGATGTTAAAGAAGAGTTTTCTCTTTTTGACCATAACTTTCTTGAAGAAATTGCAAAGATGAAAGAAAAAAATCTTTCAGTGGAACTTTTGAAAAAGTTAATTGAAGAACAAGTACATATTTACAAAAAAACAAATGTTGTTAAATCTCAAAAGTTCAGCGAAATTATACAGCAAGTGATGAACCGTTATTTGAACGGTATGCTGACAAATGAGCAAGTTATTGAAGAACTCCTTAATCTTGCACAACTAATTTCAACAGCGCAAAAAGAGGGCGACAGTTTAGGACTTACAGCAGACGAACTTGCTTTTTATGACGCACTGACAAAGCCGCAAGCGATTAAAGATTTTTATGAAAACGAAGAACTGATTGCCATTACAAAAGAATTGACAGATACGCTTCGCAAGAATAAAACCATAGATTGGCAAAAAAGAGAATCCGCAAGAGCAAAAATGCGTATGCTTATCAAAAAAATGTTAAGGAAACATAAATACCCGCCCGAAGGTATGGAAGATGCCGTTCGGACGGTTATGACGCAATGTGAATTGTGGACCGACAATGTTATGGAAGTATAGATAATATTATATATTAAGCTCAAAAGGGCGTATCGCTTTTTACTTATTTACCGTATGCATATATTCGCGAGGGGAAAGACCGGTTATTTTTTTAAAAACTTTTGAAAAATAATGCGGGTTATTGAAATTTAACATAGATGATATTTGCATAAAATTATATTTTTTTTCTCGAATAAGCCGCTTTGCTTCGGCGATTTTCAAAATGTTCGCATATTCCATAACGCTGTATCCGGTAATAATCTTGAATTTCGTGCAAATATATGTTTTTCCGTAATTAACTTCTTTGCAAATTCTGTCTAAATTAATGCTTCCGTAAACTCCGTCCCGCTTTATAAGCTCAATTATTTTTCCCGGCAAAGCCTCGTCCTCGTTTTCCGGAAGTGCGCTTCCGCATTTTGCAACCGTGCTTCCGAACTTACCGTTTTCCGCTTTACTGCGTATTCTGAAATCGGAAGCTCCGATATTTTCTATTTCTCCGAAACCTGTTCTTATCAGCTTGATAAGCAGTTCTTCAAGCCGCATTTTTATTATTTGCGTCCCGCCGAAAATCGGATTTTTTGCCAAATTAAGTTCTTTCAAATCTCTGTCAAACACGGGTAACTCATATGTGTTTTGGCTTTCCGCAATAATGTCCGTAATAAGCTTGCGCAATTTTGTGGGAACAATAATGTGCTTTTTTTCAAAAAAACGCATATCCTCATCGTTGCAAACAAAGCTTATCACAAATACGTTCGGTGCGGAAATGCCGTTCGAACGCAGTTTGTGAAATTCCAAAGGCTTATGAAAAACAGCTTCTCCGCACTTCAACGCAATGTCCGTACAATCGGCGGTAGCAATAATTTCGCCTTTGTCAACATAAACCATTTCCCAAAAATCGTGACTTTCGCCGTCGTAAATATAGTCTTTCGTAAATTCAAAATAATGAATTGTTACAATCGAAGTAACGTCGATATAGTTTTTAATTTTGTGTTTCTTATATTGTTTAACGTCGCAATTTTCCAAACCGCATCACCCCGCACCGCCGTCAACTTTTCATAAATATATTTTAATATAATGTATAATATATTTCTCTAACGATTTATTGAAAAGTTGTAAAAAAATCCGTGAATGCGTGAAAAATATTACGAAAAACAGTACTCTTTTGTTCGCAAGCCTGTTCAACACCCAAATATTCGCCGTTTTCGTCAAACCGCCGCTGTCAATCAAGCGTAAACGAATAAACGTCCGAATTTGCCTGAACAATAGAAGCCATATCCAAAAACGAAATGTCTTTGTCGCTGTGAACCGTAAGGGTAAGCGTAAGTTTTTCAGCTTTCGATTGAACGGAAATTTTGCTGTTCATAATATGTATGTTGTGTTCTTCAAGCTGATTTTTAAAGTTCGCCACGGATTCAGGCGTGTTTTTCAGCGAAACAACAATGTCGTTTCGCACATCGTTCGCAAGTATTTTGTCAAACCCAATAAGAAAAGTGTGAAATACAATTTGAAGTATAATAATAATCGCCGTCGAAGCAAGCCCAACAAAATACATTCCGCTGCCAATAGTCATTCCCACAGCCGCAGTCGCCCAAATGCCGGCGGCGGTCGTCAATCCCTTAATGTTTGCACCCTTAACAAAAATCATACCTGCGCCCAAAAATCCCACTCCCGTCAAAATGTTGGAAGCAATTCTCGAAGCGTCGTTGCTGATTCTTATTTCGGGATTGCCAAGAACGTCAAAAAAACCGTATTTCGAAACAACCATCGCCAAAGCCGCACCCAAAGCAACAATGCAGTGAGTTCTGAACCCTGCGTCCTTTTGCCGCATTGTACGTTCAATTCCAATCATACCGCCGCACAAACAGGCAACAATAATCCTAAAGACACAGGGAAGCTGATTAATTATTCCGTTATATATATCGTTAAAAGAAATTTCAAGTGTAGGCATCGCCGTTTTTTCCTCTCCCAATTAATAAAAATTAAAATTTGCAAGCCATCTTATCGCTTATCGGATTATCAAATTTTCCGCACACAGCTCCGATAAACACAATATCTGCCTGCCCCCAAAAAAAGCGCAAGCAGAAAATAATCAAACGTTTTTAAAATCTTCCACGTTTAAAGTCAACCGATTGTAATTTTCAAGATATTCGGCAATTTCTTCGGGACTTTCGGAAACAAAAACCAATTTGCGGAAGTTTTTCAAAAAACCAAGTTCTTCATATCCGTCAAGCATATTAAGCATAGGATTAAAAAATCCAAAAACATTAAATAAAACAATGGGTTTCGAATGTTGCCCGAGCGAACGAAGCGTTGCAATTTCAAAAAGTTCGTCAAGAGTTCCTATTCCGCCGGGAACGGCAACAAAAGCGTCGGAACGCTCTTCCAACAAAGCTTTTCTTTCTCTCATCGTGTCGGGATAAATATATTCGCTGCATCGTTCGAAAAGAACGCCGTCCGTATTAAAAAACTTCGGAGCTATTCCCACAACTGATTTGCAACCGCCTTTTTCGAAACCTCTTGCGGCGGCACCCATAAGACCGTTTTTTCCGCCGCCGAAAATAAGGTTGTGCCCTCTTTCGGCAAATATTTGTCCCAAATTTTCAACCGATTCAATAAATTTTTTGTCAAGCGTTTTGCTTGCCGCGCCGTAAATACAAATATTCATAAAGTCCTCCTTTCGGCAAATGCGGTTTTACATATAATTGTTTAATTGTTGCTGTTGCATATAGTTGCGTAACGGCAATAAAGCCCCAAAAATACGCTTAAGTTTTTTCGTTGCAAACTTCAATTTTGCAACGTTCGGAAAAGTTTTCAATCGCACGTTGGGCGGTTTCCAAAGCCAGCGATGGCAAATTGTTTTCTTTGGAAAGATGGGCAAGAAAAATCTTTTCCGTGCCGCTTTTTACAAGATAAGGTAAAAATTTTGCGCAGTCGTCGTTTGATAGATGACCGCTTTTGGAAAGTATTCTGGTTTGAAGAGCTATCGGATAAGGTCCGTTTTTAAGCATTTCAACATCGTGGTTGGATTCAATCACAACCGTACGGCACCCAAGCAAAGCGGAAGCCACGCTTTTCGTAACATAGCCGATATCCGTTGCCAAAGCAAAAGTGTCGTCCGTTGCCGTTACTTTATAGCAAACGCTCCCCCAAGAATCGTGCGGAGTTTTATAGACTTCGAATTTTGCGTTTTCGGTTGTTAAATATTCTGTTGGATCAAGTATTTTCAAAACAGATTTCAAGTTTTCGAAGCCGTCTGTACAAGATATGTATTTTGCGGAATTTGTGTTCATATAAACCGGAACTGCATACTTTTTTGAAATAATTTCAAGCCCTTTTATGTGGTCGATATGTTCATGCGTTATGAAAATTGCCTTTATATTTGAAATGCAACTGCCGATTTTTTCAAGAGCGGCGGTAAGAGCTTTGCAAGATATTCCGGCGTCAATCAAGAATTCTTCGCCGTTGCAGTTTATATAGGTTGAATTTCCTCCGGAGCCGGAAAAGAGCGGGTGACAGGTTATCATATAGCATCCTTAATAAATATATTTTTGTAATGAAACGATAATTAACTATTTTACATATTTTTATATTGTAATTCAATAACTATTTGTAAATATTTATCCTTTCAACGCTTCAAGACCGTATTTTAGTGCAAGAACGGCTTTTTCGGACGTATAACTATCATTGGATTCAAGAAAAGGTTGTACTTTTCTTGCAAATTCTCCCCTAAGCGAATGTTCGCTCAAAAGCGAGTCAAGGTTTTGCGCAAGTTTTGCGGAATCGTTAATTTCAAACAGCTTGAATTTTGGAAGTAAACCCTCAAAAAGCGAAGGCGTAACAAAAAGCCTTTCTTCAACCGTACCGCAAAGAGTAACCCTAACGCTTGCTTTTTCCGAAAGCAAAGCGCACTTTTCAACAATCAAATCAATCGCTTGCGCCGAATTCAAACCCGTAACGTCAACCGCTATGTCCTCAAAAAAGCTTTCGCCAACAGCCCTAAAACTCAAATTAACGCTGTTTTTTTCAATTTCGCCAATAATAATTCCCTTTGGACCGCATTCGCCGAAATCCCGCCCCACAAGACAGCCGCTGTATGCGCAGGCGGTGCTTCCAAAAGTTTTTATCCCTCCGAATTTGTGAATATGCCCCAAAGCCACATATTCAAGACCGCTTGCCGCAAGATCCGAACCGTTTATATTGTAATATTGCGAAAGAGGAACGTCAACGTCCGCATGTCCCACCAAAATGTTAATTTTTGTTTTATCTTTCGGATTAATTCCCAATGTAGGCTTTTCTCTCATTTTTTCGCTCACAAATCCATAGCCGTAAACAACTGCGTTAAGCTCCGGAATATCCACCGCTTCAAGCGTTTCGGCTGTAAAAATATGAACGTTGTCCGGAAACTTCGTCGATCTGTAAGGCGAATCGGAACTGTAAAAGTCGTGGTTGCCCGGCGCAATAAAAACTTTGGTGTCTTTAATTTCTCCAAACTTTTGCGAAAGAAAATCGGCAGTTTCCCGCCTGATAAAATCTCCGTCAAAAAAATCGCCTGCAATAAGCAACAAATCCGCTTCTTCGTCCCTACAAATTTTGCATACTTGCGAAAAAGCCGCCAAAAGTTCGTTTCTTTTTTCTTTACGTTCCGAAATGCCGCTCCCCGCAAAAGGCGAATCAAGGTGTAAATCGGCAATGTGGACAATTTTAATCATAACCCCGCTCCTTGTATTATATAAATATAGTTTAAATATCCATTTTCACGGATATATGCTAT
>CAZJCI010000074.1:0-10404 GCA_964544455.1 uncultured Oscillospiraceae bacterium | reverse complement strand
TTAACAAAAAGGAATATAACCCCAACTGTGCGGTTACGTATAAATTATTTTATAATATATTTCTTTTTTAAATTCATATAAACCCGATAAAGCAACGTAAGAACATACGCTGTTATCAGCGACGTTAAAACTTCTTCGATAAGGCGTGGAATATAAACAACGTAAAAGTTAAGTTTACGCAACGCCGGATAAAACCATAAAAGAATAAAAGTATTTATTGTCGTGACGGGTATATATGCAACTAAAAGCGAAACAAGTATTTTTGCGTAAAGCCGAGCGAAAGTTTCGCTCAATACCTTTGAAAGTAAACGGTTGGCAAATAAAAGAAGTATTGCAATAACGCAAACGGCGGCGCATCCGTATGTAATTAAAAAATTTCTTGAATCGTTTAAAGTGGAAAGAAACATACCGTAAGAACTGTTTTCAAAAAAAATTTCAACGCAAAAATTAATGCAAGCAAAAATGCCGAACGAAACACTGACGATAAAATATATAACGTCTGTTTTTTTTGAAAATATCCTGTCTTTAAGCAGTTTAAAGCTAAATCCGAATATTCCGCCGCCAAGAGCGGCTGTAAGCGTCATCGGAAAAATATACGCACCCTCATCCTGACGAATAAGCCAACCCAAAAAATCGGAAAGACCGCCGACAACGGCACCGTAAACGGGACCGAACAACAACGGCGTCATTTTATAAAAGAACCCCGAAGCGCTTATTCTTATTCCCGAAACTCCGCCTATGGGAATCATTGCGCTGAAGTATCTGAACGAAAGCCCAATTGCCAAAAGCAATGCGCATTGTACCGTTGTAATAACGGAACGATTGTTTCTCATAAAAACTCCTTTCATAAATCCGCTGCAACGGATAAAAGCAAAATGCCGCATTGCTCGGTTTCGAATTGCAAAGATGTATTGTATTGCAACGAAGAAAGGGGCTAATATGCGACAGCGGGATGCAAAACAAGTACCGCGAATAACTCTTCGTTCGCACGTCAACTCCCCGTTCATGCGACACTTAACGCACTTGTTTTTACTCTGCCGAAAATATTTTACCACATATTTGCGATAAATGCAATAGAAAACTTCAAATTGATACAATTTTTTTGATTTAAGTACAAATTGCACAAATCTGCTTTCGCTAATAGTGCATTTTGACAAAAATGAAGTTTTTTTCAAAAATAGTTGACTTCCCCGAAAATTTGTTGTATAATTAAATTATCAAAACATTATTCAGAAAGGGAATTGAACTATGAAAAAAATATTCTCATTACTTTTGTCGGCATTGCTTTTGGCGTCCGCAATGTCGTGTCTTGTCTTTGGTGCTGAAGTCGCGCCCGTTGTTATGACAGCAAACGAAATTATCAACACACCTTACCGCCTTATTCACGAAACCCGCACGGAAGACGGAAGAACCTATCAGCATTTTGAACCCGATACGGCACAGTCCGCTGTTCCCAAAGCGGACAAATTCGGTATGAATTACAAAACCGACGATTATAAGTACGTAAAAATATGTTACAGAACCAATTGTTCCGAAACGGGAATACCGCTTCACTATAACATCATAAACAAAGCCGCAAGGTCCTTAAAATTCTATCCAAAGCAGGACGATGTGTGGGAATCCGTAATCCTTCCGCTTAATCTTGAAAACGGAAACACAATAAGTCAGTCGCATTTTTCCGTATTCGGAGATATTAACGCACATTCGCTTGAAGGATATTATACGGATATTGAATATGTTGCATTTTTTGCCACAAAGGAAGAAGCGGAAGCTTATAAAAAAGATACAAGCGGAAATGTGATTTACGAAGAAGAAGCCGATAAGAAAATTCAAGTCGATGCACCGGATATAAAACTTGACGATACAACCGATGCCGAAATTGTGGAAGACTTAACACCCACAGGCAATCCGATTGTATTTACCGCATCGGATTTTGCGGCTTCCAAAGCTCTTTCCGATCCCGAAAAAAATATCGCATATCCCGCAGATCTTGCGGAAGACGGTTCCCTAAAGCTTGTTTTTGCAAATAATACCTCTGTTGCAAAAATGCAATTCAGTGCAAGCGATGTTGGAAGCGTTCAAATTAATAAAGAAATTTATAAATACATAAAAATCAGATATAAATATCATTTTTCCTCTCCCGAACTTGATTATAAGTGTATGCTTAGAGAGGGATTTAACGGAACTTCAACAAATCACAACCTTTTTGCGCTTGAAAAGGGAAACGACACTTGGTTTGAAGGTATTGCGGAGATAAATTGGGGAACTTCAACCGAACCAAACGTATTTACATTCCATCCGATTCGAGAAAGTGCGTCTGTTTCCGCCGGGGATGTTTTTTATATTGATTATATTGCGTTCTTTAAAGATAAGGCGGATGCCGAAAACTTCAATGCCGAATCTTCGTCGGAAAATTCGCAAAATTTAGGAAATGTACTTGAGCATTCGGCATATATGAAAGGCTATAACAACGCTGACGGTACAATGTCGTTCAAACCGTCAAACACAATGACTCGCGCCGAAGCTTGCGCAATTATTGCAAGAATAAAAGCCGGTTCCGATGAACTTGTAACTGCAGGTACAACCGCTTTTTCCGATGTAGGTGCCGAAAAATGGTACTTTAACTATATAACGTATCTTGAAAATGCCGGGTTGCTTTCTTCTTACAGCGGCGCATTTAATCCCGATTCTCCCATAACAAGAGCTGAATTTGTGGAATTGGTATATAACCTCGGACTTGTTTCAAAAACGGATTCTTCGGTTTCATTTACCGACGTCAATTCGAGTCATACACGTTATACCGTAATAACTGCTTCCGCAGCGGCAGGGCTTGTAAACGGTTACGATAACGGCGACGGTACATTTTCGTTTAAACCCGATAACACAATTACAAGAGCCGAAGTTGTTACCGTAATCAACAGAGCGCTTGGAAGAACGATAAAAACTCTCACAATCACGGAAGGCTATGCAATTTCCGAATTTTCCGATGTGGAAAAAACACATTGGGCATACAATCAAATAGCGGAAGCAACAACAAATCACAAATATTATTCCGATTCAAAGGTAAACACGCTTTCCTATGAGGTATGGGCACCCAACGGTTTAAAATCCGATGAGGACGTCGACTCGATGATTGCTTATGTCGATTCCGTTTCGGAAAAGAAAAAAACGGAAATTCTTGAAAGCAAAGACGAAATTGAAATAACGGGCAAAAAGTATTACGTTTCTTCACTGAACGGTAACGATGATAACGATGGTCTTTCACCCGAAACCGCGGTTGCAACTCTTAAGGGAGTTAAAGGAATTATAAAATCCGGAGATGCGATTCTTTTTGAAAGAGGCTCGATATTCAGAGGTCATTTCACCGCAAGAAGCAATTGTATTTACGGTGCATACGGTACCGGTGAAAAACCGAAATTCTACGGTTCTCCTTATGACGGAGCCGTAACGGGCAGTTGGAACGAAACTCAGCAAGGCTCCAACATTTGGGTTTACAGCGAAAAATTCACAGGTGATATAGGAACTCTTGTTTTTAATCACAGCGAAGCCGCAATAAAAAAATGTCTTTCAAATGATGGTTTGGATTATGTAAAGCAAAACGGCGATTTTTGGTATAATTCTGATGAAAACAAAGTATATCTCTATCTTGATAAAGGAAACCCCGCCGATGTTTACGATTCCATAGAGTTTAATGAAAGAGGCAATATTTTCTCTGTTTCCGGCGGTTCTATGAATATTACGTTCGATAACCTTGCGTTTTTCTACGGCGGTTCTCACGGAATCGGTTGTGGTGGCGTAACGGGCGTAAACGTTCAAAACTGCGTGTTCGGATGGATTGGCGGTTCGTTACAAACAGCAGATGGCAGATTCGGAAACGGCGTTGAGTTTTGGGCACCTTCCGTCAATTGCTCGGTAAAGAACTGCTATGTATATGAAATATACGATGCGGGAATAACGTTCCAGCAAAAAGGAAACGCCGGTCAAGATATGATTTTCAACAACATAGTGTTTGACGGAAATCTTATCGAAAGATGCGTTTATAATATTGAATATTTCGGCAGACAGTATAACGGCAATAATGATGTTATTGCAAATACTGTAATTTCCAACAATATACTCAGATTTTCCGGATACGGTTGGGGAAATCAACGTCCCGACAAAGGCGCAACGGCAGGCATTAAGGGCTGGGATACAAAAAATATTTCTTCGAACTTTGTTATAAAAGATAATATCATAGACAGAGGCGTAGATTTCCTTGTCCACATCGGCTCCTATGCGTGGGATATAGCGGGACAAAAGCTTACAAAAGCAACGCCGCAGTATTTACCCGCAATGATCGGAAATATATATATTCAAAATAAAGACGGAGTTTTCGGAAGATGGAACGGCAACAGAATAAAATTCGATAATGAACTTCCGTATAATTTAATTATCAACGGATGCGAAAATACAAACGAACTTTATGTTGTCGATTGATATTTGGCTTAAAAAATAATACAATTAAGTGCCCTTTAAAGCGATGTTGTTTCACTTTAAAGGGCACTTTCAATATTGATTTTTGCGAATTACGGTATTAAATTATTGTCGCATATTGTTTTTATTACAGCCTGCGCCATACAGTAAAATCCCAAATCGTTCGGGTGACATCCGTCAACTGTGCAATCCGCACCGCCGGCAATTTTAAAAATTTCCTGACCGTCAATAAAATAAACGTTTTTATCTCCGAGTGCAATTGCATTATCATATGTTTTTTTAACAATACCGCGTCTTTTTAATGTATCTTCCAAAGCAAGCGGGGTACGGGGAATATCCGTTTTGGACATAATTATTACGGGAATGTTTGCGTTTGATTCTCTAAATCTTTTAAAAAGTTTTTCGTGCGTTTTTTCAAGATGTTCGGAGGTTGGCGCATTGTGGTCATAATCATAAACAAATATGCTCATATCAAGGTTGGCAATATATTCGCTTATCGAATCTTCTCCACGTGCGTTTCCCGAAAATCCAAGATTAATAAAATCGGAATCGAATTTTCTTGAAACAATATTTTCATAAGCGTTGCCGGGACGTGACGCGCAACCGCCCTGAGTTATGGAGGAGCCGTAAAACACAATAGGTTTTGTGTTTTTATATTCGGAACCGCAATAAATATTTGCTGATTCCTGAATACCTATATAAAGATTTTCGCAAATGTTATAAAGCGGCATATGAATAATAATATCCCTCATCGAATTATCGGGAAATTCAATTATTTGTTCAAAACCGTTTTCAAAATTATATGTCGGCATAAAGGACCTGAAGTAAATTGCTTCTCCGTTTTCAACAATATACATATCGAATCCCGAAGCTCCCACAGTTGTAAAATGCGGCATTTTTCCTTGAAATGAATCGATTTTTGCATTTATTGCAACATATGCGGAATCTGTTTTAAATCTGATACGTCCGCCCGCAGTATGCCTGTTAAGCGTTTTTACTCCTTCGCTTGTAGCTTCCGCAACATTATAAGGTAATCTGTGATAACAACCGTTTGTACACATAACTCCGTATGTTTTAAAGCACTCGGACTGCGTGTCCAAAAAACGTATATCGGATTTTTGAATTTTTGTTTCGACTTTAAAATTTTTGTCGATTTTGGAAATTTCTTTTATCATATTATCCTCCGTTTATTTTAACACAGAGTCGGAAAGCTCTGCGTAAATTATATTTCTTATTCTTGGGAAAATGTAATCTTCTTGCGGGTTAGTCATATGCTGACAATAAAATACCGAAAGCCTGTTTGCGGGATCTATTATAACCTGCGAACCTGCGGCACCCGCCCAACCAAACTCACCCAACGGCGAAAGCACGCCGCCGGCGGCTTTATCAATAACCGTTCTGACGCCCAAACCGTAACCGTAGCCCTTATATTGAATCCAGTTAAAATCTTTTAACTGAACCTCGTTCAAACAGTTTGTGCGCATAAGGTTAATTGTTTCGCTTGAAAGAATACGTTCGCCAATAGCGGAAACGCCGCCGCACGCCATAGCGTCGGCAAAGAGTATGTAATCGTCTGCTGTTGAATAAACTCCGGCACCGCCGCTGTGGTAATTATCACCAAGAATATAACCGTTATTACGTTTCCCGGAAAATTTTGCTTTTTTTGTATTGTTATCAAAAACGTACATTTCTGCCATTTTCGAAAAAACATCGTCGTTTCTTGAAAATCCGCTGTTTTCCATACCGCATTTGTCGAAAATTGCCTGCTTTACATAATCTCCGAAAGGCATATCGGTTATTGCTTCAATAAGACCTCCGATAACGTCGTGACTCATACTGTATTTCCAGTGTTCGCCGGGATCGCACAAGAGCGGTTCGTTTGCAAAAGCTTTAATAAAATCCAATGTCCCTGCGTGCGGATTTTTCTTTTTCAATTCAAGAATGCTTTCTGCGTTAACGTTATAGTTGAGCCCGGAGCACATGGTAAACAGATCGCGTATTGTTATGTTCCGTACCGGTGCGCGCAAATAATTTTTGCCGTTTGAGTCTGTTTCGGCAACTTTTATATTTTTATATTCCGGAATATATCTATAAAGCTCGTCCGTCATTAAGAATTTGCCTTTTTCAAAAAGCGTTAAAGCCGCGGCGCAGGTAATAACTTTTGAGCATGAAAAAACATTGACAATTTGATTTGTTGCAAACGGTATTTTGTTCTCTATATCCGCATAACCGCTTGAATATTCATAAACAAGCGAGTGATTGTGATATATTTTAACCGCATTTCCCGGAATACCGTATTCACCTGTAAGGTGATCCATAAATTTCGGTAATTCTTTAATATTCATAATTTATACTATTCCTTTCCGCTGTGTTGCAACTCGCAAAATATTAAAAAATTTGTGAGTTATCGGCATCAGCATTGATTTTTTATTTAAAATTTAATATATGTAAAATTCGGTTGCACTGAAAATTCTGCTCTGCACATCACAGTATTTCATTACGGTAAATTTTTCTTATTCTAAGCTTGTTCAAACATTGCTTATCTTCCAAACCGCCGGCACAATATCCCAACAGTATATCGCCGCTTTCCGTTTCATAAATTGCGCAATAACAAAAACCGCATTCTTTTTCCGATTCAATAATTTTGTAATTATTTTCAAAATTTGCGTCTTTGTTTAAAAATGCAAAAACCAACGGCGTTCTTGCGCCCGTAAATACTCCGTCGATAGCCGTTACTTTACCGTTATGTATAGGTGTCGGATTCCACACGGCAAACAGTTTTCCGCTTTTTAATTTTTTTACACACATAGGTGAGTCGGGACTTGTAAAAGGAGATGGTTGCGGTATACTCCAAGTAACGCCGAAATCTTCGGAAAAAGTTTCATATTGCCTGCCAAGCTCCGTGCGTATATAACACCAAACAGTTCCGTTTTCCAATTGAACAACTCCAGGCTCCATGCTATTATGCAACGCATTAAAATTTTTGCGTATATTATTGAACGGATTGATTTTTATTTCCTCCGATAATCTATTCCATGTTATGCCGTCGTTATCGGAAGCATATATATAAATGCTTCCGGGAAGAAAAACGCCGTCTTCATACGAATGCTTTGCCACAGGCATTAAAATTCTTCCGTTATTCAAAGTAATTACTCTGTCGTTATTCAAAACATAATATCCGTCTTCTTCAATGCATCTGTGATGTTTGTTCCACGTCTTTCCTTCGTCGGACGATGCGGTAAAATAGGGAATGCAAGTATGAACTTCATTATGCTTTTGCAGATAAAAAAGCCCAATGTCGCCGTTTTTCATTCGCATAAGAGAAACAGACATAACGTTATCCGCATTTACATCTTTGCAAGAAAAAATCAAAAACGGTTCGCCGAAGCTTTCGCCGTCGTCTTCCGATATTATTCCGTAAATATCCGCAACACACTCGTCGCCAAAACCGCCCGAGCCGTAACGTGTATATGCAAAAAGCAAATTTCCGTTTTTTAGTTTTAAAAATGAGCCTTCGCTGTTTCTGTTATTAAATTCACAGGGTGGTAAATCGCAAACAATTTTTCCCAACATATTAAATTTTCTCCATTTTCCTCGCTTTTGAATATAAATATAGAAAAATTTGAATACCTATAAATGTATTAACGTTTTTACACCGCAGATTACATTTTTATCAATGTTTTTGTTATAAATTTTCCGTTTTCAAACGGCCGTATATTTTCATATCCAAAACTTTACCGTTCTTTATCGCATTACTGCGTAATGTGCCCTCGTATTGAAATCTCGCTTTTTCCAGCACACGGCAAGAGCCGATATTATATGCAAAAGGTTCTGCATAAATACGAATAATATCGGTATGCGTAAATACATAATCGCAAAGTTGTTTTACAGCTTCCGTCATAATTCCTTTTCCCCAGTATTCTTCCGCTATGTAATAGCCAAGTTCGGCAGTCTGTCTGTGTATATTGTCTTGACGGAACGCACCGATGTTACCGATTACTTTTTCATCTGCCGTTACGGCAAAAGCAAAGGTATTATTTTCATCGGCAGCAAGCATAGCTGAAATATATTCTTGTCCGTCCTTTTCTGTGTAAGGATACGGCAAACCGTCGCGAAGATTATCCAATATTTTTTTGTTTGAGAGCACTGCCGACAAATCTTTTGCGTCCGCAAGCTCCCATTTTCGTATTTGTACTTTAATTTTATCTATCATACAAATTTCCTCCAAAGTTCATCAATATCGTAATTATCATCAATTTCAAAATATCGGCAACCGTACCGCTTACACTTTTGCAAATATTCGGTATTGTCATTTATTGCTTTTTTTAGTGAATAGTCGTCATCAATTCTTTGTTCAATTATATTAGCGTTATCTGTAATATCTTCAAAGTGCTTTTCGATATAGTCAATACTCATTACAAGACAAAGATAACGTATTTCCTTTAAGTAATTTTGGGAAAAATCATTCTTCCAATCAAACGGAATGTAGCATCCTTCAATAATCAAATTTTGTTTATTCTCAATTGCCGTTTTAATTATTTCCCGTACAATATTCCAAAGATACGGCGTTAATTCTTCATCATCACCGGGCGTCAGTTTCGTCTGTTCGCTTCTGATAAGTCCCATTTTGAGATGATCTATCGAAAGATAAGGAAATTTGAACCGTTCAAGCAAACGCTGTGCCAAAACCGTTTTGCCTGTATGGGAAGCGCCGGTAATTAAAATAACCAAAGTGTATAAACCTCTTTTTTCAACTATATTTATTATATTATAGTATAGAATTGTGAATTTTTCTACATAATTTCGCCAATCGAGAAATTGTATGCGATATTTTTATAGAATTAATTAATGCAAAACGCGATGATATAATCGGCTGTATTTTTAACTGCAAATTGGAATTTATCAATTATTTTTCCAAAATTGCTTGTAATTAATCGAATTTAATGTTATAATTAAAAAGAAGATATAATCGGGGGTGAAAAAAATGCTTTCCGCAACAAGCGCGCTTTCGCAACTTTTCGGCGTAAGCACCGCACGTGAAAAATTATTTGCAAAATTGAATATAAATTGCGTTGCCGATTTATGTTCGCACTATCCGCGCGCTTATGAGAATAGGGGGGACGTAAAAAAAATCTGCGAGCTTATTGTAGGAGAAACAATGTCTTGTGTTGTAAGAATAGGTACTCCTATAAAAACGTCAAGAATTCCTTCAAAAAAAGGAGGAAAAGAAATGACGGTACAAAAATTCTACGCATACGACGAAACCGGAAAGATTAAATGCACATTGCTCAATAAAGAATATTTAAGCTACAGTATTCCCGTTGGCACAAATGTAAGACTTTACGGAAAAGTATCCGGAAACAGTTTATATCCCGAATTTTTTTCTCCTGCTTTCGAACCTATTTACGAAAAAACAAAATTACTTGAATTTGTTCCGAAATATCCGCTGACTTCCGGAATTACTGATTCTTTAATAATCAGCTCCGTAAAACAATGTCTTGAAGTTTTTAAAGATCCGAAGTTCGATATGTTATCGTCGGAAATGCAAAATGAGTACAATGTTTGTTCTTATTACGAAGCGTTAAAATGTATTCATTTCCCAAAAAGCGAAGACGATATAAAAAAAGCCCGAAGACGTCTTGCCTTCGACGAATTGCTTAATTTTCAAATAAAAATTGCAAAACTTGGGAATGAAACCCGAAAAGCTCCGTGTTTTGAAATGTCAAAAATTAATATTACTCCATTTTTGCAAAAACTGCCGTTTAAACTTACCAACGGTCAATTGCAAGCCGTAAAGGATATTGCAACGGATATGTCGAACGGTTCGGTGCCTATGCGAAGATTAATACAAGGCGATGTTGGTTGCGGAAAAACCGTCATAGCTGCGGCGGCTGTGTATATTTGCGTTCAAAACAAAAGACAAGCTGCAAT
>CAZJCI010000073.1:0-10502 GCA_964544455.1 uncultured Oscillospiraceae bacterium | reverse complement strand
GGCTGACAGCAATATCAATGATCTTGTGGCCTATATCGAATACCACAATTTTGCGGTAGTAGACAGCGAACTACATTCTGTTTTTGATTTGCTATACCAGCAGTATACTGAACAACGGTTTGTTTATATTTCTAAACACAAAAGAATTTCCAAATTTGATTCCGAGAACCTGATGTATGCAGCGATTTATGATATGTTGCAGGAAATGCCGAATACGCCGTTGAATGTGATTTGCCATCAAAGTGTAAGGCTGTTGCTTCGGAATTATGAAAAGCTGACCGATGAAGAGTTTCGTTATGCAATGCACCCAAACACCCATGTGGATTTTCTGATTTATAACCGCATTACAAAGGCTCCGGTGTTGGCGATAGAAGTGGATGGATTCCATTATCACAAGGAAGGAACCGAGCAGGCAATTCGTGACCGGATGAAGGATGAAATATTCGCAAAATACGGAATCCCGATCTTGCGACTTCCCACAAACGGAAGTGCGGAAATTCCAAAGATTAAGGATGCGCTGAAAAACAACTAACACGAAAGAAATGCTACCCACGGTCATGATGAATAAGTCCGTTAAAAACGGAAAATTGAAAAATCCCCTCCAATGGTAGAATAGAAATATATCTCCCTTAGGAGGATTTTTTATGCCCAAAGAATATCGACACATCAAACAATATTTATTGCACAAAAATCCACCATATGATGAAACGCGCCTCCTCATAGGCGCATACATACAGTTCTGCAATAACGAACGTATTCAACTTAAAACAAAACTGACGCCACTCGAAAAGCGATGTCTGTTTGTTGCTTAAATTTTTATATTTTCTACCACAAAGGTGGAATTTTTATTTACAAATAAAATAGATGACAAAATCAACTTGTTGTGATATAGTAACGTCATAAATAAATATTTCGATTGGAGGACGGCATATGAAAAAAGAAACGGTTGAAAAAATAAGGCAGTTTAACCGATATTATATGCCCATATTCAATTTGTTGGGAAACAAATACTTGAACTCCGAATACACGGCTGCGGAAGCAAGAGTGCTTTATGAAATTTACAGCAGTCCGGGATGTACGGCGGCGGAAATAGGTAAAAAAATGAATTTGGATAAAGGCTATATGAGCAGAGTAATATCAAAGCATGAAAAAAGCGGATATGTGCGTAAATCAAATTCCGAAAACGATATGCGCGCATATAAACTGTTTTTAACGCCAAGCGGCACGGCGATAACAATTGATTTCATAAAAAAATCCAACGCTCAAATAAGCGAAATAATTTGCTGTTTGGAAAAAAACGACTGCGAATTGCTGGTTTCTTCGCTTAATACAGTTATGGAAATACTAAATAAATGTAATGAAAAGAGGTAGCATAATGAAAATCGTTCCATATTCGCCCGAATACAAAAAAGACTTTACTGAAATGAACAAAGCATGGATTTCGCAAATGTTCAAAATAGAAAAAGAAGATATTGCCGTTCTCGACGGAATAGAAAAAACACTTTCGGACGGAGGGCAAATCTTTTTTGCCGTAGATGACGAAAAAAACGTTTTGGCGTGTTGTATGATAAGTCCAAAGGGAAACGACGAATGGGAAATAGAAAAATTTGCCGCCAAAGGTATGTATACCGGTAAAGGTGCGGGAACAGCATGCTTTACCGCTTGCATAGATTACGCAAAAGAACACGGTGCAAAAAAATTATGATAGTTTCAAACAGAAAATGCGTTCACGCATTGAATATCTATCGCAAACACGGATTTTGCGAAATTCCCGTGGATAAAGAAAAGTTTCCGTTCGAAAGAGCCGATATTGCATTTGAAATGAACATATAAATAGTGCGCGTGTATTTTTTACACGCGCCTTTTGAAATAATAAATATTTATTATTTTACTTAATAACTCTGACTTTTGCAACACCGTCTATTGCGGCAAGCTTTGCAACAGCCGAATCGGAAATATCGCCGCCTATTTCAACAAGCGTATATGCGTTGTCTTTTTTCGAAGCGTTTGCCATATTTATAATATTAATATTTTCGGAAGCTATTACGTCCGTAATCTGCTTAAGCATTGTGGGAACGTTTTTGTTAAGAATTGCGATTCTTACGTTGCCCGTTGCGGGAAGCGCAACATTCGGATAGTTCACACTGTTTTTAATATTTCCAAGTTCAATAAAATCTCTAAGCTCAACAGCCGCCATAACCGCGCAATTGTCTTCCGATTCCGGTGTGGACGCACCAAGATGAGGAATTGTTATAATTCCGGGAACGCCCAAAACATCGGCGGTGGGGAAATCAACAACATAAGAAGCAACTTTTCCGGATTCAAGCGCGGCTTTAATATCCGCAGCGTTTACAAGGTCTGCTCTTGCGAGATTAAGAATTCTCACACCATCCTTCATCGAAGCCAACGTTTCGGCGTTTATCATTCCCTTTGTTGCGGGAGTGGACGGAACATGAATTGAAATATAATCGCATTTTTCAAATATTTCTTCGTTGGTAGCTCTCTTAACGCCCTTCGAAAGCGACCAAGCCGCTTCAACCGTAAGATAAGGGTCGCAACCGTAAACTTCCATTCCAAGATCCAATGCGGCGTTTGCAAACATTGCGCCTATTGCGCCAAGCCCGATAACGCCAAGCTTTTTACCCATAATTTCCGGACCGACATATGCGCTCTTGCCTTTTTCAACGGCTTTTGCAACGTCGCCGTCGCTGTCTTTAAGCGACTGAGCCCAAGCAATGCCGTCCACAATTTTTCTGGAAGCCAAGAAAAGCGAACAAACGGCAAGCTCCTTAACCGCATTTGCGTTTGCGCCGGGAGTGTTAAAAACAACAATTCCGTTTTCACTGCATTTATCAATCGGAATGTTGTTAACGCCGGCACCTGCACGGGCAATGGTAAGAAGATTGTCCCCAAATTCCATATCGTGCATAACAGCCGAGCGAACCATAATGGCGTCGGGATTCTCCGCTTCCAAAGAAACGTTATACTTTGCCTTATCAAGCAAATTTGTACCGCAAGCCGCGATTTTGTTAAGCATTTGAATATTATACATTGTAATCGTTCCTTTCCAAGTTATAAAACGGAGACGTGAATACGTGCAAATATTTCACGTCCCATAAAAAACATTTATCAATTAAGCGTTTTCGGATTCAAACTTTTTCATAAATTCAACAAGAGCTTCAACGCCCTCAATGGGCATAGCGTTATAAATGGAAGCTCTCATACCGCCGACCGATCTGTGACCTTTAACGTTCACAAAACCTGCCGCAGCGGCTTCTTTGCAGAACTTTTTGTCAAGGTCTGCGTCGCCGGTAACAAAAGTAACGTTCATCATGGAACGGTAATCCTTATCGGCAACGGCTTTAAACAGCTTAGAACCGTCAAGAAAGTCATAAAGAACGGCGGCTTTCTTTTGGTTAATTTCTTTCATTTTTTCAAGACCGCCAAGGTCAAGAATCCACTTAAATACAAGACCTGCAACATAAATGGAATAGCACGGCGGCGTGTTGTACATCGAATCGTTATCAGCCATTTCTTTCCAGTTAAGCATAACCGGCGTATCTTCTCTTTGAAATCCAAGCAAATCTTCTCGAACAATAACAACCGTAAGACCTGCGGGCCCCATATTCTTTTGCGCGCCGGCATAAATAACGCCGAATTTCGTAACGTCAACCGGTTCCGAAAGAATGCAGGAAGACATATCCGCAACAAGAGTTACATTGCCCGTTTCGGGAACTTTGGGATATTTTGTACCGAAAATTGTGTTGTTAAAACAAACGTGAACATAATCGGCGTCCTGTCTCACCATATCCGGCGTAATTGTGGGAATATAGGTAAAGTTTTTGTCTTCGCTGGAAGCAATACACTTAACGTCGCCGTACTTTTGAGCTTCCTTATAAGCTTTTTTGGAGAATTGACCGGAAACGACATAATCGGCTTTTTTGTTTTTCAAAAGGTTGAGCGGAACGGAAGCAAATTGTGTGGAAGCACCGCCCTGAAGGAAAAGTACCTTATAGTTATCGGGAATGTTCATAAGCTTGCGAAGATTGACTTCCGCTTCTTTAATAATAGCCTCATAAACGGGAGATCTGTGGCTCATCTCCATAACCGACATACCGCTGCCGTTGTAGTCAAGCATTTCCGAAGCCGCTTTTTCAAGAACGGGAACGGGAAGCATGGAAGGACCTGCGGAAAAATTATAAACTCTGCTCATTGTGAAATACCTCCGTATATTTTTATAATCGGCAAAACGCCGAATTAAATACAATACTGAAAATTCAGTGTAAATAAATTATATATCAAAAATCCTATTTTGTCAATAGGTTTTGCAAAAACAAGCAAAACTTCTAAAAACAAACCTATTTTTAAAGAAATATAATGCGATTTTTGGAATTAATTAACAAAAATCGCATTTATATTTGTTAAATAATACGCAATTTGTGTAAACTATAAGTTCACGCAAGGTAGTGCGCAATGTAACGGAAAATGCCGAAAAACGCACTTCGAATTACATTTCTCAAGGTAAAAATCAACCGATAGTACACACTTACAAAGCAACCGTTAATCTATGAATCCTCCGAAAGCAATTCTGTCATTATTATAAAAAACCGCCGACTGTCCGGGAGTAACCGCTCTAACGGGTTCATAAAAATCAACCGTGCATTTTTTGCCCGCAATTGTAACCTTTGCGGGAACGGGTTTTGCGGCATATCTGATTTTTACAAGCAAATCTCCCGAAAAATATTCTGTCGGCTCGGTTTCCATAAAATTAATTTCGGAAACGCTCAGCGAGTTAGTATATTCGTCCCCACTTCTTGCAAGATAAATATTCCCGCTTTCACCGTCGATTTTTTTAACAAAAACGGGCTCTCCCAAAGCGATTCCCAAACCTTTTCGCTGACCGACGGTATATCTGATTATTCCCTTGTGCCGTCCGCATATTTTACCGTCGGGCGAAATAAAGTTACCGTCGGGAAATTTTCCGATTCGTCTTTCGATAAAATCCGCATAGTTGTCGTCGGAATCAATAAAACATATGTCCAAGCTTTCACCGCGTTCGGCGGCTGAAAGTCCGTCGCTTTTTGCGGTAAACACATTGTCGGTTTTCAATGTATCCCCAAGCGGAAATTCAATTCTTGCAAGTTGCTCCTGCGTAAGATTCCACAGCATATAGCTTTGTTCTTTACGCATATCCGCACCTGTTGCAACATAATAACGCCCGTTATCCGATTTTCCCGTTTTTGCATAATGCCCCGTTGCGATTTTTTCATATCCCAAAATGTCGGCGCATTTCAGCAAACAGGCGAATTTAACAAGTCGGTTGCAAATCACGCAAGGATTCGGGGTTCTCCCTTTTGCGTATTCCAAGGCAAAATTCTCCTTAACAATACTGTCGAAAAGCTTTTCGCATCCGAATTTATAAAGCTTTATACCGTATGTCGAAGCGCACTGAAACGCGCTTTTCAAATCGCAGTTTTCAAAATCGGAATTTTCGCAAAGAATCGGAAAATCGTCGTTGCCGCTTTTCATATCCAAATAAAGTCCCGCAACGTCAAAACCGGCTTCAACCAGCTTTTTTATGCAAACCGAACTGTCAACTCCGCCGGAAAGTCCGACCAATACTCTCATTTTTTCATCACTGTCCTTTCAACAAAACAGAGAATTTATAATAAGTTTACAACAACAATTTCATTCATAAATTAAAAAAAGCCGCAAGACGGCGTTTTCTAACTCCGAATATTGAATTAAAAAAACTCGCTTTTCGGAAATAAACAGCGGACAGCGTAAGTAATGCCGCAAAAGCAATACTTTTCTGTTGTCGCCGTATTATTTTACCGATAAAAGTTTTTTTGAATCACAAGTTGCGCTCAACGTAATCCGCAATTTCTTCAAGAGTTGTAAGGCAGGAAAATTCCTCGTCGGATACGGTTATTCCGAATCGGTCTTCAATTGCCATTGCCACGTCGACCTTATCCATCGGAGTAGCGCAATAGTCTTCAAGAATGTTTGCGTCGTCGGAAAGTTCGTGCTCGTCAAGCCCGAATTGCTGTGCAAGAAGTTGTCTTATTTTGTCAATAATCATTATTAAAATCTCTCCTAAATATTATTTGCTGTACATTTGCCGGGTATATTATATTATATGACTTTGCATTTGTCAAGAGGTTTTTTGTTCTCTTTTTCGTATTTTTGCATTTAAATGTGTTAAAGATTTTATGATACTGTAAATTTGTTTGACAAATCGTGCAAAATGTGTCTTATTTTGGTTTGCGTTAATTTATTGTTATTAAAAAGTCCGCCCGCCCCAAAACCGTTTGCCGCACTTATTTGCCGATCGAATAACAGTGCCGAAAAAAATATTGCAAATTTCGGAAAATTCGTATTTTTTAAAGGATTTTGACGGAAAATTGCGTATAATATATTGTAAGAGTTTTTGTTTGTTAAATAAGGAGGTTTCTGCACAATGGAATTTTCCGCCGAAATGCTTTATAAACGAGAAAAAGAACTTTTTTGCGAATACGCCGTTTTTTCCGAAAATACCAAAGGAAGAAAATTTCCCATTGAAGAATGTACTTTCCGCACGCCGTTCCGTCGAGACAGGGACAGAATCATTCATTCAAAATCTTTCAGGCGGCTTATGCACAAAACGCAGTGCTTTTTGTCGCCCGAGGGCGATCATTACCGAACCCGATTAACTCACACCCTCGAAGTAAATCAAATCGCGCAAACAATCGCACGCGCCTTGCGCCTTAACGAAGATTTATGCGAAGCCGCGGCGCTCGGGCACGACCTTGGTCACACGCCTTTCGGTCACGCCGGCGAAAGAGCGCTGGATTCCACTTGCACCGACGGGTTCTGGCATAACGAGCCTGCGCACCGTCGATATTCTCGAACGAGAATATCGACGGTGCGCAGGCTTTGCTCGTTATGCCTGCGCACCGTCGATATTCTCGAACGAGACGGCGAAGGCCTTAACCTGACTTACGAGGTAAGAAACGCAATACTTTGCCATACCGGAAAAAAAGAAGCCGAAACTCTTGAAGGAAAAATCATAAAATTTGCTGACAGAATCGCATATATAAATCACGATATCGACGACGCCGTGCGAGCGGGCGTCATAAGCACCGAGCAAATTCCCAAAGAACTGTGCGAAATTCTCGGAAATTCTCACGGCGCAAGAATAGACGCCATGGTAAAGAGCGTAATAGAAGCGTCCGAAAAAACCTTTGCGGCAGGTTCTCCCAACATACTTATGGACGACGAAATTTTTTCCGCAACCGAAAAACTACGAGAATTTATGTTCGAAAACGTATATTTCAATCCCGTGGCAAAAAGCGAAGAATCCAAGGCTTGCGCAATGCTTGAATCGCTGTATTATTATTTCGTAAAAAATCCCGATAAAATTTCCGAAGAATATAAACGCTATCTTCAAGATTATTCAACGCCCCGAGTTGTGTGCGATTACATAGCCGGAATGACGGACAGATACGCCGTATCGGTATACGAAAACATTTTCGTTCCCAAGGTTTGGGCAAAACGCTGAACGTCTTGCCCAAAATTAAAATTTTAAGACGATTAACAACAAAAACCAATATAAAATAAAGGAGATACTCTGTGGCATATCCCAAAGCGTTTTTGGAAGAGCTCAAAATGCGTAACAATATCACGGATACCGTAGGTCGCTATGTCGAACTGAAACGGAGCGGAAGTAACCTAAGCGGCTTGTGCCCGTTCCATTCCGAACGTTCTCCGTCTTTTATGGTATATCCCGACCATTTTCACTGTTACGGTTGCGGCGCGGGCGGCGACGTCATAACTTTCACAATGAGAATCGAAAATCTCGATTACCGAGCCGCAATCGAATTGCTTGCCCAACGAGCGGGAATACCGATTCCCGAAGACGACGATTTTGCCCAAAAGAAAAAAGCAGTCCTCACTCGAGAACGTGGACTGCTTATGAATAAACTTGCCGCAAGACATTTTTACAACACTCTGATTCATTCGCCGAAAGCCGCCGAAGCCAGAAACTATATAGCCTCCAGGCAAATCGACGGCGCAACGTTAAGAAGATTCGGTTTGGGTTATGCTCAAAACAGTTTCGACGATTTATTAAACCACCTGCTTTCCCAAGGCTTTTCAAAGGAAGAAATAAAAGAATGTTTTCTTTGCGGCATTTCGCAAAACGGACGCTATTACGATATTTTCCGAAACAGAATTATGTTTCCCATAATAGACGTAAACGGAAACGTGGTTGCGTTCGGCGGAAGGGTAATGGACGATTCCAAACCAAAATATCTCAACAGCGGCGATACGCCGGTGTTCAAAAAAAGCAAAAACCTTTTCGCAATGAATTTTGCCAAAAATTCGGCTTTGGGCGACGAAAAATTTTCTTCGTCTGTCGGCGAAAGCGGATTCGATATGTCGGGAAAACTCATAATGTGCGAAGGCTATATGGACGTAATTTCTTTGCATAAATACGGATTTACAAACGCCGTGGCAACTTTGGGAACCGCCGTAACTCCCGAACACGCAAGGTTCGTTTCAAGATACGCAAAAACCGTATATCTTGCATACGATTCCGACGGAGCCGGGAAAAACGCAACGCAAAAGGCAATAAAACTGCTTTCGGACGTCGGAATAGACGCAAAAGTAATTCAAATCACCGGTGCCAAAGACCCGGACGAATACATAAAAAAATACGGAAAAGCGGCTTTTGCACGGCTACTTTCGGGTTCCGTTGGACAAATAGATTACAGAATCGGCGAAATTTTGCAACGCTATAATTTGGAAATTGCCGAAGAAAAAGAAAAAGCGGTATCGGATTGTTGCGAAATGCTTTCCGAAATATATCCCGAATACAAGCGAGAAATTTATGTTTCACGCCTTTCGCAACTTACGGGAGTTTCCAAAGAAAGCTGTAATATCGAAATACGCCGCCGCTCCAAAAAAAAATCCGTTGCCGCCAACAAAGCTTTTGCCAGGCAAAGTATGGACGATATGCGCCGCTATCACGATAAAATCAACCCCGAAGCAATAAAATATCCCAAAGCCGCCGAACTCGAAGAAAGAATATTGGGAATTTTAATGCTCTGTCCCGAATACATTCCGTTGGCGCAAAATAAGCTTAACGAATCGGATTTTTTAACGGAATTCAACAAAAACGTCTACACAAAGCTTGTCGAACTCCATAACGCCGAAAGATTCGATTTATCATATCTAAACGAGTATTTCACCCCGGAACAAATGGGAAGAATACATTCCGTTGCCGAAAAAAGGCGTTTTGTAACCGCCAACGGCGAAAAGCCGCTTTTGGAAGCGATAACTGCGCTTTCTTCCGAAAAAGAAAAAATAAGGCTTCAAACCTCCGATGTCGATTTCAGCGAAAAAATAAACGCCCTAAAAATCAAACACGGAGTTGCGCCCAAGGAGAATTAAAGCTTTCACCCGAACAAATATGCGTAAACTATTTTCAAAATTGAAAGGAATAAAAAATGGAAAACAAAAAAACGGACGAACTTTTTAACGAAAATCAAAACGAAATTTCGGAAAATTCGTCGGAAGAAAAAAGCCGCAAAAACACACGAAAAAAATCCGCTTCAGCCAAAAAAGACGGCGAAGCCGAAAAACCTTTGGAAGAAAACGAACGTTTTCGCCGAGAAGACGAAGAAATAGAAGAACAGCACAAACGCAAATCATTGGAAAGCTTCGAAAAACGCCACGACGTCCGAGATCTCATCGCAAGAGGTAAAGCCAAAGGAAAGCTGACAAGCAACGAAATTTTCGAAATAATCGACGAAACCGATTGCGACGTCGAGCAAATGGAAAAAATCTACGAAACTCTCGAAAGCAACGGCATAGAAGTCACCGGCTATCTCGACGAAGACCCCATAAAGCTAACCGACGGAAACCTTGACGCCTACGATACCGACGACGATATGGATTCCTTAACCGCCGACGGAATAATGATCGACGATCCGGTCAGAATGTACTTAAAAGAAATAGGAAAAGTGGAACTTTTGGATACGGACAGAGAAATCGTACTTGCCGAAAAAATGGCAAAAGGCGACGAAGAAGCAAAAAATATCCTTGTCGAAAGCAATTTGCGCCTTGTCGTTTCCATCGCCAAAAGATACGTCGGACGAGGAATGTTTTTCTTGGATTTGATTCAAGAAGGTAACCTCGGACTTATGAAAGCCGTGGAAAAGTTCGATTATACAAAAGGCTATAAATTTTCCACCTACGCAACATGGTGGATTCGTCAGGCAATCACTCGCGCAATTGCCGATCAGGCAAGAACCATAAGAATTCCCGTTCATATGGTGGAAACCATAAACAAGGTTCTCCGAGTTTCCCGCCAACTTCTGCAAGAGCTTGGCAGAGAAGCCACCACCGAAGAAATCGCCGCCGAAATGAATATGAGTCCCGAAAGAGTGCGAGATATAATGAAGCTTGCGCAGGAACCCGTAAGCCTCGAAACTCCCATAGGCGAAGAAGAAGACAGCCAC
>CAZJCI010000072.1:0-10653 GCA_964544455.1 uncultured Oscillospiraceae bacterium | reverse complement strand
CTTTTTTTCAAAAAAGCTTGCGGTTTCCAAAGGCAGCACCTTTGGTCGCACCCCGCAGAGTGCGAAATCCTCAATTATGCGTAGAGGGGATTTTGCCGTTTGCGAACGGCGACAATGTGGGGTTTCGCTGACTGCGGTCAGCGACAAGGGGCTTCGCGCCCCTTGACCTGCGCCCGCCTTTTGAAAAAGGCGGGGCGAAAACTTTCCTTTTGTGTGGGGAAATTTTTTTGGTTGCTGTGATGAGGGCGAGTTTTGCTGTGGTTTTCATATGGGTTGCGGCGATATGCCGTGCATTGGCTGTAAAATTTGCAAATTGCAATATTCGGAAAGGATAACTGAAAAATACAACTACGCCCAAACCGCAATAAACAGCCAAAATCAAAATTTCCCGCAATCCCCCAAAAAATCCCTAACCCAAAAGAAAGTTTTTTGTCCAACTTTTTTTCAAAAAAGTTGGCAGATTCCAAAGGCGGCGCCTTTGGTCGCCGTCCGCAGACGGCGAAATACTTATATGCAGGGGGCTTATTATTTAATAATTTTAATTTCGTTTATAACGGCTTGCAGGGCTTCGGGAATTTTTGAAGAATCTTTACCGCCCGCGGTTGCGGAATCCGGTCTGCCGCCGCCGCCGCCGCCGCAAATTGCCGCTGCGATTTTTATTAGTTTACCCGCGTTTGCGCCGTTTTTAACCGCTTCTTTTCCGCAAACAGCCGCAAAACATACTTTACCGTCGGCACGGCTTGCAAGAACCGCCGCAACGTTGGAATATTTATCTTTAAGAATATCGCCGGCGGCGCGCAGTTCGTTTGCGCCCATTCCCGAAATTTCCTTTGCTATAACCTTAAAATTGCCTATTTCTTGGGCTTCGGATTCCAAACCGCCTATTTTAAGACTTGCTATTTCGGCGTTTATTGCTTCTATTTTGTTTTTAAGCTCCTTTATTTCGTTCATTGCCGATTCCGCTTTTGCGGCGATTTCCGAGCTGTTTTGAGTTTTTAACGCTTTGGCGGTATTTTCTATCAGCTGTTTTTCGGCGTTTACGTAGCTTACGAAATTGTTGCCCGTAACCGCTTCTATTCTTCTTACGCCCGCCGCAACGGAGGATTCGGAAACAATTTTGAAAAGTCCCGCCATGGCGGTGTTGGTCATATGCGTTCCGCCGCAAAGTTCCGTTGAAAATTCGCCCATTTTTACCACTCTTACCATATTGCCGTATTTTTCGCCGAACAACGCCATTGCGCCCATTGATTTTGCGGTTTCTATATCCGTTTCCACGGTTTCTATGGGTGCGCCCGCAAGAATATAGGAATTTACAAGAGCTTCCGTTTGCGCTATTTGCTCCGCCGTCATTGCTTCAAAATGGTTAAAATCGAATCTTGCGATTTTTTCGTTCACATAAGAGCCCGCCTGTTCCACGTGATTGCCCAAAACTTTACGCAACGCGGCTTGAAGAAGGTGCACGCTTGAGTGGTTGCGTCTTATTGCTTCACGGCGTTCCCCATCTATTTCCAACGTTACCGTATCGCCGACGGAAACTATTCCGTTTTCCAAAGCGCAAATATGCATATATTTTCCGTCGAATTTTTTGGTATCCTTAACCTTTGCGCTTCCGCCGTTAAAGGTTACGGCGCCGCTGTCGCCAACCTGTCCGCCGCCTTCGCCGTAGAACACGGTTTTATCCGTTACAAGGGTAAAATCTCCTTCCGAAACGGAATCCGCAAGAGCTCCTTCGAAAATAATCGCAAGGACTTTTGCTTGAGTTTTTGTTTCGGCATAGTTAAATTCGGTTTTGGGTATATTTACAAGCAAATCGCTTTCTTCTTTTTTCCAGCCGCCGTTATCTTTCATTCTTTCTCGGGCAATTCGCTTTTGTTCGTCCATGCAAACCTTGAATTCGTCCGTGTTTGCCGTGAGTCCCTTTTCCTGCAAAATTTCCGTTACCAAATCGGCGGGGAATCCGTATGTGTCGTAAAGTTTGAAGAGTTCCGAACCCGGAAGTTCTTTTTTGCCCTCTTTTTGAAGTTCGGAAATTTTTTCGTTTAAAATTTCCAAACCCTTATCTATTGTTTTATCGAAATTCTGTTCTTCCACGGAAAGAATTTTTTTGATATAGGCTTCTTTTTCCCGCAGTTCCGGATATGCGCCGCAGTTTTCCTGAATTACAATTTCGCAAAGGTCGGAAAGAAACGCTTTGTTAATCCCCAAAAGTCTGCCGTTTCGGCAAGCTCTTCTTATAAGGCGGCGCAAAACGTAGCCTCTGCCCTCGTTGGACGGCAAAACTCCGTCCGCAATCATAAACGAGGAACTGCGGATATGGTCGGTTATAATGCGGATTGAAACGTCGTCCTTATATTCTTTGCCGTACTCTTTGCCCGAATACTCGCAAACCGTATCCAAAATTCTTCTTACGGTATCCACTTCGAAAAGGTTATCCACGCCCTGCATTACGCAGGCAAGACGTTCAAGTCCCATTCCGGTATCGATATTTTTTTGGGCAAGTTCCGTATAGTTTCCTTTGCCGTCGTTATCGAACTGCGAAAATACGTTGTTCCAAATTTCCATATATCTGTCGCAATCGCAACCGGGCTTGCAGTCGGGCGAACCGCAACCGTATTTTTCGCCTCTGTCGAAATATATTTCGGAGCAGGGGCCGCACGGACCGGAGCCGTGTTCCCAAAAGTTGTCCGCTTTTCCAAGCTTTACTATTCTTTCTTCCGGAACGCCGATTACGTCGCGCCAAAGCGCAAAAGCTTCGTCGTCGTTTTCGTAAACGGAGGGCCACAAAAGATTTTCCGGAATTTCAAGCGTTTGGGTTAAAAATTCCCACGCCCACGGAATGGCTTCGTTTTTAAAATAATCTCCGAAAGAAAAGTTGCCGAGCATTTCGAAATATGTTCCGTGCCGTGCGGTTTTGCCGACGTTTTCAAGGTCGGGCGTTCGTATGCACTTTTGGCAGGTTGTAACCCGACGGCGGGGTGGTTCTTCCGTGCCCTGAAAATAGGGTTTCATGGGAGCCATTCCCGAATTTATGAGCAACAAAGATTTATCGTTTTTCGGAATAAGCGGAAAGCTGGGAAGTCTTAAATGTCCTTTGCTTTCGAAAAAGGAGAGATATTTTTCTCTCAGTTCGTTAAGTCCTGTCCATTTCATATGTTTTATTTCCTTTCGTTTGTATTGGGCATAGCGTTTTAGGCAAAAACTTATATGTCAAGATTTTTTACGTATTTTGCGTTTTCCTGAATAAAATTGCGGCGGGGTTCAACATCTTCGCCCATAAGCAACGAAAACGTTGCGTCCGCTTCGATGGCGTCCTGAATCGAAACTTTTGAAAGAGTTCGGTGTTCGGGGTCCATTGTGGTGTTTGCAAGCTGGTCGGCGTCCATTTCTCCCAAACCTTTATAGCGTTCGGCGTCCGCATTTCCGCCCATTTCGGCAAGCAACTCGTCTTTTTCTTCGTCGGAAAAGGCGTATTTTTCGGTTTTTCCCTTAAACACTCTGTAAAGCGGCGGACGTGCGCAATAAATGTGTCCTTCCTCTATGAGCGGGCGCATATAGCGGAAAAAGAAAGTTAAAAGCAAAGTTTTTATGTGCGCGCCGTCCACGTCGGCATCGCTCATAATTATTATTTTTCCGTAGCGCAGTTTTTCCATATTGAATTCGTCGCCTATTCCGCAACCCAAAGCTATTATTATGGGCGTTATTTGAGTGCTGGAAAGAATTCTGTCAAGTCTTGATTTTTCCACGTTAAGAATTTTTCCTCGCATAGGCAAAACCGCTTGGAATCGGCTGTTTCTGCCGTCTTTTGCAGTTCCGCCCGCGGAATCTCCTTCCACAAGGAAAAGTTCCGTAAGCTCCATATTCTTTTCCTGACAGTCCACAAGCTTTCCGGGAAGAGTGGTGTTTTCAAGCGCGGATTTTCGGCTTCGGGTTAAATCTCTTGCTTTACGAGCGGCTTCTCTGGCTCTTTGCGCAGTTACGGCTTTTTCGATAACGGCTTTTCCCGCTTCGGGGTGCTCTTCCAAATAGTTTGCAAGTTCTTCGTTCATAACCGCTTCCACAAAAGAGCGAATTTCGGCGTTTCCGAGCTTGGTTTTGGTTTGTCCCTCAAACTGCGCTTCGGGAAGTTTTACGCTGACAATGGCGCACAAACCTTCACGGCAATCGTCGCCGGAAAGTTTTTCGTCGTCTTTAAGAAATTTATATTTTTTGCCGTAATCGTTTATTATTCTGGTAAGCGCGTTTTTAAAGCCCGTTTCGTGAGTTCCGCCCTCAATTGTGTTTATGTTGTTGGCAAAGGTTATTACCGTTTCATCGTAAGTATCGTTGTATTGCAGGGCTATTTCAACGGAAACGTCGTCTTTTTTGCCGGAAAGATAAACAATATCGCTGTGAAGAACTTCCGCTCTTTTTTTGGAGTTAAGAAATTCCACAAAGCTTTTTATGCCGCCCTCGTAATGGAAAATCATATATTTTGTGGCGTCTTCCGTTTTTACCTCAAGCCCTGCGGCGGCGGTTTCGTCGTTTATGCGAATTTCGTTTTCGTCTTCTTTTTTGGGGCGTTTATCTATGAGCTCTATCATAAGTCCCGCGTTAAGGAACGCCTGTTCTCTCAAACGCTTTTCAACAACGGAATATTCGAATTCGCAGGTATCGAATATTTCGGGATCGGGCTTAAAGCGAACGTAAAGACCGTGTTCTTCGCCGCAATCGCCCTCGAATTTTATGGGGCGCGCGGTTTTGCCTCGTTCGAAACGCTCCGTGTGCTTTTTGCCGTCGTGACAGTTCACAATTTCCGTCCATTCCGAAAGCGCGTTTACAACCGACGCGCCGACGCCGTGAAGACCTCCGGAAATTTTATAGCCGTCGCCGCCGAACTTACCGCCCGCATGCAAAACGGTAAACACAACTTCAATTGTGGAAATTCCCATTTTGGGGTGAATTCCCGAGGGTATTCCTCTGCCGTTGTCCCGGACGGAAACGGAGCCGTCTTCGTGAAGAGTAACCGTTATTTTGTTGCAAGTGCCTGCAAGTGCTTCGTCTATGGAGTTATCGACAATTTCATAGATAAGGTGGTGAAGTCCTCTTGAAGAAGTTGAACCGATATACATTCCCGGTCGTTTTCTTACCGCTTCAAGTCCTTCAAGAACCTGTATCTGGCTATCGTCATACTTTGCGTCTACGTTTGAATCGGTGGCTTTTACTTCCTTTTCGAATTCTTCGGAAACTGCTTCGATTCTTTCATTTTCTGACATTTTTATAACCATCCCTTTAAAAAATAATAAAAAACTTAACTAAAATTTTTCGCTTCGTCCCTTTAGGGAGGACGCCGAAACCGTGGTGATATATATTTTTGTTTCCTTTCCGTTATCCGTTAAAACAAACGCCTTGGGTATGCCGTCGCCGACGACGGTTACAAGATTGTTTTTTTCGCAGTAACGCAAATATTCCATTGTTTGACTTTCGGCGGGTGCGGAATCCAAATCGAAAATGCCTATTACGTCGCTTTTTTTTATAATTACCGAACCGCCCAAATTTAAATACATATTTTTTCCTCTGTTCGCTTATTCGCTTTCGTATTGCCCATTGAAGGCTTTAATGCCGTTATAGTCGCTGAAATTTCCCAAAATATCGCAATCGCAACAGGTTATTATTATTTGCTTTTCAGAAGCGTGCGAAAGAATGTATTTTCGCCGAGCTTCGTCAAGCTCCGAAAAAACGTCGTCCAGCAAAAACACGGGATATTCGCCGCATATTTCCCTGAAAAGTTCGCCCTGAGCAAGCTTTAACGCCAAAACCGCGCTCCGCTGCTGTCCCCTTGAACCGAAAGACTTTGCCGTTATTCCGCTTTCAAAAAGCTTGGGGTATATTTCGGGGCTTTCCGCACTTTCCGTACTTTGCAAATTTATGTCCGTATCCTTCCCCAAATAAAACGTTATGTCGTCCTTTTGCGGTCCGACAAGCGAAATTCCGTATTTAAGCTCCCTTTCCGTGTTTTTTTTGAACAGCTCCATATACGCATTTTTGGTATATTCTTCGTCTTCATAGTTCTTTTTGGTTTGCGAAACGTATTTCATTCCGAAAAGCTCTTTTTCCCCGGAAATTTCCCTATATATCTCTTTGGCGTATTTATATATGCTTTTGCAAAAACCCGCGCGCTGTTTTACAATAACTCCCGCGGCTTTTGCAAGCTGTTCGTTGAGTATTTCAAGATAATCAAAATTTATGTTTTGCGAATTTTGAGCCGACTTTAAGAATACGTTTTTTTGCGAAAGTACCCTGAAATAATCGTTAAGACAACGAACGAAACGAGGGCGCATCTGACTTACGGAAATATCCGCAAAACGCCGCCGTTCTTCGGGGCTTCCCTTAATCAAAGCAAGGTCGTCGGGGGTGAACACGCACGCCCTGAACCGCCCCAAAAGCTCCGACATTTTTGCAACTTCCGCACCGCCGCACTTCATTGCTTTTTTGTTTCCGCCGAAAAACGCAACGGATAAATTTCGCATATACCCCGGACTTCCCATTGTTTCGTATTCAACGGAAATTCGGGCAAGCTTTTCTCCTCGCCTTATGAAATCCTTTTCCGCACTGCCTCGCAAACTCTTTCCGGAAGCGAAAAAATAGATTGCTTCCAAAAGATTCGTTTTTCCCGACGCATTTTTTCCGTATATAACGTTGATTCCGTTTTGAAAACATATTTCCTGCGAAACTATGTTCCTGAAGTTTTCGGCAACAATTCGGTTTACTTGCATAATTCAATACTAAAAAACATAAAAATACATATTCCAAACTTTCAATTCTCAATTTTTAAACTTCAAAATTCGATGTGAGTTTGACCGCTTTAATAAGTGGCGGTCAAACGGTATCGTTTGCGGGCACATAAACAAGAAATTATACCAACACTAAGTGCGCGATGTGCCCGTCGGGGCTTCCCGACGGCGGTCAAACGGAACACTTCGCGGGCACATAAACAAGAAATTATATCAAAACTAAGCTCGCAATTTGCTTGTCGGTGCTAACCGACTCGGGGCTTCCCGACCGACCAACTAACTTTAAAATTCGATGTGAGTTTGACCGCTTTAATTTATGGCGGTCAAACGTTATACTTCGCGGGCACATAAACAAGAAATTACATTCACACTAAGTGCGCGATTTGCTCGTCGGTGCTAACCGACCCGACTAGCGGAGTTGAACCGGCATTACTACGTAGGTGAAACGTTCACTGTCTTCTCCCTCTTTGAATACCGGAGAGAATATTATCGGATTCGTGGGTCCGTTGAACGAAAGGTGTACCTCTTCTTCGCATATCGCCCTTAACGCGTCTATTATTATCTTGTGATTGAACCCTATCTTAAGCACTTCTTCCGAACCCTTTTCAAACTTGCTTTCGATTACGTCCTCCACTTTTCCGAATTCCGTTGTGCAGCTTACGTGCATCTCGCCGTCCCCAAGATTTATTATCAAAAAATTGTTCTTGTAACTCTCCAAAAGTATCGCCGCCCTGGTTACCGACTCCAAAAAGTCCTTTGTGTTCACCGTAAGCTCAAACCTGTTTTCCGACGATATAAGCCTCTTGTAGTTCATAAAATCGCCGTCAAGCAACCGAGAAATATAATATATATTGTCAAACGTGAATATTATGTGCTTGCGAGTCATTCTTACGCTTATTTCTTCGTCCGTGTCCGCAAGTACCCTTAATAAATCGTTCTCCGCTTTTCCCGGTATTACAAACCTCTTTACAACCGCTTCGCCGCTTAAATCCGAAATTACTTCCTCGCTCCTAACCGCAATTCGGTTCCTGTCCAAAGCCACAACCTTTAATTTTTCGCCCTCTATTTCAAACAGCGAACCCGTGAACACCGGGTTAAGCTCGTTGTTGGATACGCAAAATACCGTCCTGTTTATTAAATTCCTTATTTTGCTCTTTGTAAGCTTATATGTGAAATCGCCCGCTATGTCCGGTATGTTGGGAAAACCCGAACCGTCTTTTCCCATAATGCAAAAGTTGGTGTTCTGCCCCTTTACCGTTATTAAAAAGTTTTCGTCCGTGTTTATTTCAAGTTCTCCGTCGTCCATCGCTCCTATTATGGCGTAAAGCTTTTGAGCGTCCGCTTCCACCTTTCCGTTTTGAGCCCCCGGAACCGGTAAAGTCGTTTTTATGCCCTTTTCAAGGTCGTATGAAAATATTATAAGTTCTTCGTCTTTTACCTCTATCAGCAAAGACTTGTAGTCCGGATTGTTTACATTGGAAACGCCGTATGTAATCGGCAACATTGCTTTTTGAAGTTCGTCTTTATCAACCGTAAATCTCATTAAAATTCACACCTTTCAGTTTTTCTTTTTTCCCCTTTCGCAAATTCAAAAAAAATGCAAATAAAGAATAGAATATATATAGTGAAACAGTAGTAGTAGCAGTAGGGACGGCGGAAAACGTGGAAAACCCTCTTAAAGTCAAGTATGACTTGAAATTCGCACGTGCAAAAAACGCCGCTTTTCAGTATAAAACGTTGCGGAAATTTTGTGGACGCCTGTGGCAAATTTTTTGTTTTTCCCCTGTGGAAACGGAGGAAAAGTGTGGAAAACCACGTGCAAATTTTGCCTACGTCTTTATTTTTACTATGTCGATAAGCTCCTGAATTTCCTTCGCAACCGACGGATTTGTTTCCGCTTCCCGCTCTATTTTTTCTACCGACGCCATAACCGTGGAATGGTCTCGGTTAAAGAATTTGCCTATTTCGTTAAACGACATATCCGTAAGCTTGCGCATTACGTAAATGGACATATGCCGAGCCCAAACAATATCTTTGGAATGCTTTTTGCCCAAAATTACGTCTTTGGGTAAATTGTATTTTTCCGACGCCGAATTTATTATTTTGTTTCCGTCTATTTTCGACGTCAGCGTTATTATATCGGAAATGGACTTCTCCGCAAGCGAAAGAGTTATTTTTTCGTTGCACATAAGGCAATACGCGTTCATCTTCTTTATAACGCCCTCTATCTGACGTATGTTATCCTTAAGATTCTCGCTTAAATACATAACGACTTCGTTTGGAATATCTATTTTCATAAGCTCGAATTTCTTTTTTATTATCGCCGTGCGAAGCTCTATGTCCGGAGCGTCTATTTTTACGATAGGTCCGCCCTCGAACCTCGAACGCAACCGCTCCTCAAGCTCTTTTATATCCTTGGGCGGCTTATCGGAAGTCATTATAATTTGCTTGCCGGTTTCGTAAAGAGCGTTGTATGTGTGGAAGAATTCTTCCTGGGTTGAATCCCTGCCCGCAATAAACTGTATGTCGTCCATTAACAAAACGTCGGCGTTACGGTATTTTTCCCGAAATTGAAGAGGCGTCTTTTTTTGCAACGCTTCCACAAGCTCGTTGGTAAAATCTTCACCCTTAACGTAAATTATGTTAAACGACGGATTAAGCCGCATTATTTCGTTTGTTATGGCGTAAAGAAGATGCGTTTTTCCAAGCCCCGGCGAACCGTATATGTAAAGCGGATTATATTGCTGCGCGGGATAGTGCGACGCCTGAAGCGCATATTGATAGGCGAATTTGTTGGAGTTGCCCACAATGAAGTTTTCAAACGTGTAGGACGGATAGCAGTTCGGCGTGGACGGCGACATCATAAGCATTCCGTCGCTGCTGTCGTTTATATATTCGGAAAAAGTTATCTCTTCCATTCTGCCGCTGATTGAATTGTATTTTTTCGGCGCGTTAAGTCCCCTGTGAACCGCCTTGTTAAGCGTGTCCGGAACTTCGCTTGTTTCCGAATACGAGGGTTCGGGCGGCAAAACGTATTTGGTTTCTTCGTCTTTCGGCAAAACCGCATGTTCTTTGCCGTCAGTCAGACCTTCCAACGCGGGCTTCTTGTGCTCCTCGCTGTTTTGCGCAACCATTTCGGCAAATTGGTTTTCAAAACTGTCTTTTTCCGTGCATATCAAAATGATTATCGGCGAAAAGCCAAGCGTTTTTTCTACCGTCTTTTTAAAGCCGTCCATGTAGTGCTCTTCTATGAACTTCTTTTTTAAATAATTGTTGATGGAGAAATATATCGTTTCACGACTCATATATTTCAGCTGAATACTTCCGAACCAAAGCTTGATTGTGTCGTCGCCAAGCGGCACGTTGTTCTTTATTTCGGAGTATATTATTTGCCACAGTTCGTCAAGATGATCGTTCAAATCGGTTTTTCCTTTCCTTAAAAATATTCGGCTGAAATCAGCGATTATATACCTAAATTATATTATACCACAAATCAAGAAAAATTGCAAGTACTTTTTATTAATTATATTATATATATGTAAAAAAAATAAAGGCGTTTCACCGTCGGCAATGGGATTTCGCCCTTTGCAAACGGCGGTAAGGGGGATTTCGCACCCTGCGGGGTGCGACAAGGGTTATGCGCCCTTGACCGCACCAACTTTAAAGCACCGACATACGGTACTTAGAAAAAAAGTTGGACAAAAAACTTTCTTTTGGGTGGGGAAATTTTTTTTGTTGTGGTTGTCATGACAACTTTTGCTGTTGTTTTCGTGTGGGTGCGGCGGCGGTGAGGGCGGATTTAATATGTTATTTGTCATATGTAACGTCGGTATGCCGTGTATTTTCCGAAATTTGCAACATTCGGCAAATAGCATTTTCGGAA
>CAZJCI010000071.1:0-10777 GCA_964544455.1 uncultured Oscillospiraceae bacterium | reverse complement strand
GCACACTTTCTTCTTCCGAATTTTCAGACGCACTTTGCGATACGTTATCTATAAACCTTGAAAGTTCCACAATTCTTGTCCAAGTAAGAGCCCCTATTATTCCGTCGGGTTCAAGACCGTATTGTTCCTGAAACATTTTTATGTCGTTTGCAAATTCTTCATTATATATGGAATTAACGCTTACCGTCGGCAATTCTCCGTAATATTCCGCAATTTTATTATAATAATTTTTCATAATTTCAACACTTCTTCCCTGCGAACCCACTCCCAACGGAGTACCGGGATACCTTTCTTGTTCTTCCGTTTCGTTTTGCACAAGATTGTTTATTTCACTTGAAGCCGAATAAAGCGCGTCCCATGTTTCCGTTCCGATAATTCCGTCGGGATTAAGCCCAAATGTTTTTTGAAAACCTATTACCGAATCTTCCGTCCCTTTTCCAAAATAACCGTCTATTACCGGAGTGGAAACGGTTTGATAAAAAAAGGATAAATATTCAAGCATAAACTGCGCAAGACGCACATTATCTCCGGATGAGCCGACTTGCAAAACCTCTGTCGGAGGTTCGTCGGGAATATATGTTTCCGTACCTTCCGATGTAATTTCACCAAGTCTTGTTACTGCGGAATATATTCTTGAAATTTTATACCACGTGGCTTTTCCGACTATTCCGTCAACGTTCAAATCAAAAACGCTTTGAAAAGTTCTGACCGCCGAATCGGTTTCCGTTCCGAATCTGCCGTTAAGACGTTCTATTTTCGGTATCAGCGGATAATCGTTTCGTATTCTGTCAAGCTGAATTTGTATTCTTAAAACGTCCTCACCTACACTTCCAAGACTTAGCGGCGTTCCCGAATACGAATACGGAATATCCGCAATGTTATCGGTTCTTACAATTTCAATCGAATCGCCGTAATAATTTCTTAAAATGCCAAGCGCATTATATCCGCGTTCAGCAAGAGCCTGCGAACCCCACTGCGACATTCCGTCGCAATTAGTACGAATTCCGTCGCAATATTGTGCAAAAAAAGGTTCATAGTTTCCGTCTTTGCGCAAAAATGTATTAAACGCCTCATCCACAATCATTCCGATGTTATCAAAAATATTTCTGCCGTCAACAAACGCTTGATCGTATCTTGTCGAATTTGTTATTTGAAACGAATAGCCCTGACTCGGATACCATTCCGTATAAATACGGTTCAACGCCAGCGATATTTGAGCATATATATTTGCGCGTATGGCTTCTTCGTCCCATGTGGGAAAAATTTCGCTTGAAGCAACGTTCTTTATGTATTCAGTAAAAGGCACCGTTATATTTTGAACTCCGTTATCACGCGGATCACCCAAGTGAACAACTATCGACGAAGGAATTACAATTTCCGGAAGCACATCGGTTTCAATACCGTTTTCGGCAAAAGTACGTTCTCTTTGCGGTTTTTCAACAACAGCGTTTTGGGGAATATCAAATGTGCGAACATAATTCGGCGGCAAAGTGCTTACATACGGTTCAAGCGAAAGCGGTATTTCGCTTTGAAGATTAGGAAAAATTTGTGCTCCTCTTATAAATGCGGGAACATAATTATCTGCAATAACAAAGACGTCGAAAACCGTATAAGCCTCTTGCGCATCCGCATAACCAAACGATAATTCCAAATTCGGTGCCTGCAGTCGTACCGCCGGACTTTTTCCATCCTCCCCGGTTACGGTATAATAATCGTAATTGTCTGCCGATACGTCGTTTTGCGGATTATACGGTAAATTGTGAACGCTCCCGTCGCTTTTTTTTATATATACCCTTGCCCCGCGTATCGGCTTTGCGTCGTTATAAACGCTTGTTCTGATATTAATATAGCCGTCTGTCATATTGCTTACTTCCTTTCACGTTTTTTTGTTATGTAATACTATGAACAAAAGCTTGCCTTTATTACTTATTTTTATTTTTAATAAAATTTTTTTGTCGTTTATTTTCGACACAATTCTTTGCGTTAGGATACTATAATATTTTTATATCCGTTCGGGAGGTCTTAAAGTGATAAGATATATATATGCGGATTTGTTATTTATAATAAATTTTCTTGCGGATTTTTTAATTCTGTTTCTGACAATGCGATTTTCGGGTGCAAGTTCAAAACCGATAAGGTTATTGCTTTCGTCATTGTTGGGTGCAATTTTCGGTGTGTTACTTCTGTTGTTTTTTTATAATAATCCTTTTTCCGCCATTTTAGCGTTATTGTTCCCGTGCCTTTTATGCATTGTTGCATTCGGTAAAAAAAGACTTTCGGCGTTTGTGATTATAATATTTTATTTTTATTTTTCTTCTGTATTGCTTTTCGGAGGTATGTATGCAATGATATCGTTTTTATCTATGCTGTTTTCTTCAAATTCTTTTAAAAACGGCTTTATTTTAACCGTCATACTTTTTGCCGCCGTCACAACATTTTTCTTTTTATTCTCATCGTTTTGTTCAAGAGCCGCAAAGCACACCGAAAATCTTGTTAAAGCCGAAATATTCGACGGCAATGTGGTTTATAATATGAACCTCTTGGTTGACAGCGGTAACCTTGCAAAGGACCCATTTTCCGGCAAACCTGTCACTGTCGTGAGCGGCAATGCCGTAAACTGCGAACTGATTCAAGCGCTTAGTTGCGCTTTTGACCAAAAAAATTGCAGCAAAAAATACAGTCACATCAAACCGCGAGTAATTCCGGTAAAAACAGTGAGCGGAACCGCCCTGCTTTATGCATTCGTTCCGGAAAGTATGTACGTATATGTCGGCAAACAAAAACGCAAAGCGGATTCGATAATTGCAATAGATACCCACAAAAACGCCTTTTTCGGTAAAGACGGAATAATCCCGCAAACGCTTTTGGAAATTATATAAAATCAACGAAACGGAGAATGTTATGAATCGATTAAAAAAGTTAAATTTAAGAGCAATAACCACAATTCAACTAAAAGAGAAATTTTTAAAAATTCTTGCGCTGTTTCAGTTATCAAGTAATGAAACGCACTATATTGCCGGTCCCGAAGCTCTTCCTCCGCCGCTATCCGCCGCCGAAGAAGCTGAATTAATCGCAAAGCTTGGCACAAATTCGGATGACGATTCGGAAATACGCAGCATTTTGGTCGAACGCAATTTGCGACTTGTCGCATATATCGCAAAAAAATTTGAAAGCACAAAAATCGGCATTGAAGATCTTATTTCAATCGGAACCATAGGTCTTATGAAAGCAATAAGCACATTCAAAGCCGATAAAAATATCAAACTTGCCACATACGCTTCAAGATGCATAGAAAACGAAATACTTATGTTTATAAGAAAAACTTCATCTCAAAAAATCGAAGTATCACTCGACGAACCGTTAAACGTTGATTGGGACGGAAACGAACTATTGCTTTCGGATATACTCGGCACAGATAAGGACGAAATTCATCAAGGAATTGAAGCCAAAGAAGAAAAACAGTGTATATATAATGCCGTCGGAAAATTATGCGAACGCGACAGACAAATAATATGTATGAGATTCGGTTTTTTTGCAAACGGTCGCGAAATGACGCAAAAAGAAGTTGCGGACAGTTTGGGGATTTCTCAATCGTATATTTCAAGATTGGAAAAGAAAATAATTGCCACACTGAAAAAAGAAATATCACTTTTTTACATATAAATATCAAAACGCACCAAAAATAAAGCGAACCCCAAAGTTTAGACAAAAATCGAATATTGAATTGTTTGTGAATGAGTTCGGTATTGTACCGGGCTCATACCTTTTTAACTAAGAGAAATTTTATCGTTGTTGTAGTAATATAAAATGTCCACAAATATTAAGCGACATTTAAGCGTATTTTTACCATGTCGGAGGACAAGCTTACGAATATTCTTCTCGGATAATTATTAATCCAATGCTCAAACATCTTAATTCTCTCATGAGAAAATTCGCCGATATTAGTGCCTTTGGGTATAAATCTTCTTATCAGCTTATTTGCATTTTCGTTTGAACCACGCTCCCAAGCACTGTATGGATGTGCATAATATACTTTTGTGAGATTTCCTTTTGTCAAAACAGAACGCTCTATTCCTTCAAAATCAAGACTACAACATTGAGAGAATTTCTCTTAATATAAAAGGAATGAGTCCGGTACAATACCGAACTCATTCACAAACAATTCAATATTTGATTTTTGACTAAACTTTGGGGTTCGCTTCATTTTTTTGCGTTTGATTTATTTATTTGTTTCGAAATTCGGCGCAGGAGGGTCATTCATATATTCTCCCAATGCTTTTTCCATCCAAACGACGTCATACCATTTGCCGAACTTATTTGCACAATTATGAAAATGTGCGCATTTTTTAAAATCCATTTTTTCATGAAAACGCAAACTGCCATCATTCAAATGTTCGTCGCGCCTTTGGCAAAAAGCTATGCACGCATACATACTTCTAATTCCGATTTTTAAAAGTTGCTTCTCCAACTCACAATACAATAGTCTTCCGACGCCGTTACCGCACAGCTCACGATTTACATATACGGAAGTTTCCACCGACCATACGTAAGCTTCGCGCGACTTTAATGAACCTGCATATGCATATCCGATAATCTTGTTATCGCTTTCGGCAACAAGATACGGATACTTTTTTAAAGTGTTTTCCATTCGTCGTTTAATTTCGCTTTTGTTCGGAGGCAAACATTCGAAAGTAATTGCGGTTTGCGTTACGTAAGGTTGGTATATTTTGCAAATGTCTTCGGCGTCGTTTAAAAGAGCGTTTCGAATTTTAATATCCATCAGCTCTGTTACACTTCTTTCTTCAAACAGTAATTATTTTATACGAATTAAAAAAATCAATTACTTAAGTGCGCATAAGCCGCATTTTGTTCAATCATCGAAATAAGCTTTCTTCCCGTTGCTTCCATAAGCTTCAGCGCACACTTCATAAGATTTTTGTCGTTCTTAAAAAGTCCAAGAGAAACTTCATATGTAAAATCACCGTCATAATTAATATCAGCAAGAGCCTTTGTAACAGCGTTCCAATCTATTTTCCCAAAATACGGAAACGTATGTAAATCGTTGATATGGTCGTTATCATGAGCATGAAGCGCATGAAGCCTTGAATGTCCCAACGCTCTTATTGCGTTATCCGCCGATTCTCCCACAAGTCCGCAATGCCCCAAATCAAGGCAAACGGTAAAGTATTCGGGATTCAAAGCGTCATAATAATCGGCAATATCTCTGCCGTAACTGCAAACATTGGAAACTATTCTTGAAGAATCAACCTGACTGTGTCCCCACATATTTTCCAACGCCGCTTTTATTCCGTATTCTTTTAAAACAGGAATAAGCTTATTATAGAATTCAATATTAAATTCCTTTTGAATATTTTTATCCGGAACATCAATAGGATGAATGATTATTTGCTTTGCGCCCAATATTCCCGCCGCCTTAATCGAATTAATGAGTTTTGGATATACGTTTTCATTATATTCTCGCATTTTATCCGAATCGGTCATAAATCTGTAAGACGGAAAAGGCGCGTGAGCTTGATTGAAATATATGCCGCAGCTTTTTGCTTTAGATTTTAATTCATAACAAGTGTTTTCAAGATTTTTTTCCGAAAACTCGTCGTTATAAATACAGGTAATAAAATTCATATCAATAGCGTCAAATCCTACTTCCGAAAGAATTTCGATTCCTTCCGTATATCCGTATAAAGCGAATACGGCGTCCGTTGTGGTTGAAAGTTTCATAATGGCACATCTCCTCATTTTTGGTTAAAATCTATATCGTCAATTATTCCAAGATCCCAGCAAAGACGTGAAAGTACGTACTTATCCCGTATATCCTTTGTAGCCGCAAAAACCAATGGAAAATCTTCGCTTTTATGCCCAAGCTCCGATAATGATTTCGGGCACCCGATAGTATCCAATATTTCTTCGATTTTATTACTTGATGGCACTTCATCATCAATAATTTGCAATATTTTTTTCCAATTGTCAACAATAATGTCAATACGTTTGGAGTGTTTTTCAATATTATATTTACCGTCTTTTGCTTCCGCTGCAATCATTTCCCCGGCACCGCTTCCAACAAAACTTTTTAATTGCGTACAGTATGAGTCAAATTCGAATTTTTTAACAAACGCAACAGCCTTCGCTTTGTTTGGAACAATCTGCTTTAATTGTTCAAAAATTCTTGCACCGATAAGCGTTCCCACAGCGCATTGTATTCCATGAAAATCCACTGTTTCTCCGAATTCGAGTCCAAGCATATCCCAAATGTGCGATATGGAATGTTCGATTCCGGACGCGGGGCGTGAAATACCCGCAATTTTCATTGCAATACCGCTTGCAATAAGTCCTTCAAACACTGCGGTAACCGCAATTTCATCGCGTTTTAAAAGACCGTCGGCGTTATCAACGCATTTTTTTAATGCTTTTCGAATGACTGCCGCAACTTTATTGCAATAGTACTCTCCCGTAATAATATGTGAAATTCTCCATTCGCATATGCTGAGGTATTTTGCAAGCATATCTCCAAGTCCTGCTGTCAGCATTCTTTGCGGAGCATTTTTCAAAACGTCCGTATCTCCGATAATTATTTCAGGACACTTACATTTTAACGAAAGCTTTCGTCCGCCAAGAAAAACCGACGAAGTTGCGGAAGCGTAGCCATCCATTGAAGGCGCAGTGGCAACGCACATATACATAGTATTTGTTCTTTCGGCAATAACTTTCGCAATGTCGTTAATAACTCCGGAACCAATGCCGATAATAATATCGCATTCGCTGTTATAATTCATAACCGCTTGACCGTATGAAAATTCACACGGTTCAAGATTCATATTATCCTTTGTATAAAAAACATATTTTTCATACGGAATCTCCGCATCCGAAAGAATTTTGCACACCTGTTTTCCCGCAACTTCATATGTATTCTTATCAGCGTAAATAAACGCCGATTTTTTATTATACTTTTTGATATATTGAGGAATTTTTTTTAAAGCTCCGCCGCATATTTCGGTTACCAAATCGATTTTGCTGTGAGTTTTACCGCATAAGCACTTGCCCGACGTCGCTTTGTTAATTTCATCAATCACGCTCATTATTAATTGCCTCCTCTTTTCCGGTTACCATTATATCACAAGATAAGAAAAAAGTCAATATTCATTTCTCTTCTTCTGTTCTTTTTATCAACCGCGAAGAATAACAATAATTATTGCCTTTTATAAAGAATATTCAGTTTTGAAAAATACAAAACAGCGGAAAAATGTATTTACTTTTCTCAATTATTAACGTATAATAGCATAAAATTCAAAAAATAAGGAGTTTATCATGTTTGCAAAATATATTGATATAAAAAAATTTGCCGTTCATGACGGTCCGGGAATACGAACAACGCTGTTTTTAAAGGGATGCCCGCTAAGTTGCAAATGGTGCCACAACCCCGAGAGTATTTCGTTCAAGCCGCAACTTTCATATCTAAGAAACAAATGTTTGAACTGCGGTGAATGTGTGACAGCTTGTACGCAAAAAGCTCATATTATAAAAAACGAAGCGCATGTTTTTAAAAGAGAGCTCTGTGTTAACTGCGGAAATTGCGAAAAAGTCTGTCTTGGAAACGCACTGAAATTATACGGAAAAGAAATCTCTCTTGAAGAAGCTTATTCAACTATTATGGAAGATAAAAGTTTTTATGATAATTCCCGCGGAGGAGCCACTATATCCGGAGGAGAACCGATGTTGCAAGCCGATTTTGTTGCCGCTCTTTTCAAAAAACTTTGCGAAAACGGGGTTCACACCGCACTTGATACTTGCGGATACATAAAATTTTCAGAATATGAAAAAGTGATTCCGTACACAAAAATATTCTTATACGATATTAAGCACATAGATTCCAAAAAGCACACAGCCGCCGTCGGAAAATCAAATGAACTTATATTGGAAAACCTTTTAAAGTTAGATAAAACAGGAATAGATATAGAAATAAGAATTCCGTTTGTTCCGGGAATAAATACCGATGAAGAAACCGTGCGAAAAATATCCGTTTTTCTTTCACAGTGCCGGCACATAACGCGTGTAAAGCTACTTCCCTATCATTCGCTTGCGGGTTCGAAATACGAATCTTTGGATATTGAAAATACGCTTCCCAAAGTTGACTCCCCAACCGACGAACTTCTGAATTGGGCTGCCGACATTATTTCATCATATGGATTAAATGCAATAAACGGAAGAAAAAGTTAAAATAAAATGCTGTAGCAAACGATTTTGAATAGCGATTGCACAAAGAATTCTTATACTTGCAAACAAAACTCCCGAAATCGGATTCTTTTGTCGATTTCGGGAGACTTTTTTTATTATTTTTGCGCTGTTTTGATACAGCTGATTTCGTTTTTTTATATATTTAAAATATTTCGAACAACGCGCCCCGCAATCATAATGCCGGCAACGGAAGGAACAAAAGATATTGAAGCAGGAACTCTTTCGCCGTCCAACGGTGTTTGTGGAATTTCGTCGCTCCACAAAACTTCATACTTTTTAATTCCGTTATCTTTCATCTTTCTTCTCATAACTCTTGCAAGCGGACAAACGCTTGTTTGCGAAATATCGCCTATTTTTAGCCGTTCGGGATTTAGTTTATTTCCCGTTCCCATTGAAGCAATCAGCGGAATTCCGTTTTTGGCGCACTCAATTGCAAGTGCGGTTTTTGCCGTAACGTTATCAACAGCGTCTATAACATAATCGGGTTTTGTATCGTTAATAATATTCGGTATATTATCCGGTGTGAGAAAAATATCTTTCAAAATGCATTTCAATTCGGGATTAACGGATAACAGTCTTATTTCGGCGGCTTTGCTTTTTTTCATACCTACCGTTTCGACGGTTGCAAATATTTGACGGTTGATATTCGTTTCGTTTACAACATCGTTATCAACAAGAATGAGCGTTCCTATTCCCGCCCGACACAAAGCTTCGCAACAATTACCGCCCACTCCTCCCAGACCGCAAACCATTATTCGTTTGTTACTCAAATTTGCGGTTTGTTCTTCTCCGATAAGACGTACTTGCCGCTGTTGCCAATTTTTTGACATAGCATTCTCCTTATGTATTTATATCTTTATAAAAAAACAAACGGCGTCACTACGACGCCGAACAATTTTAATATACCCCACCGGGCCGTGTAGTCTGCAATTTGGAACCCTGCACCAAGCAAGGCGGTGTCCTCTCCGTAGTTTTGTGCTACCAACGTCCGAACATTGCGGTCCTTTTCCGGCTCTAAGTCCGGGAATCAGCAATGTCGGGAGGTCTGCATTCCCACAAACAGAATATGGACTCCATTTCAAAAACGTGGGTTCACATAAAGGCAGAAATCACGCACCAAGCAGGAAATAGCGCGCAAAAATCAAAATGTGCAAAATCTTTTTTATTTTTCAAAGAAAAACAATCAAGACTGAGGTTCTTCGCCGAAATCATAATCAAATTCGGTCATAAATTCATCATCAAAAGCATCGGCAACCGCGTCGAATTCATCATCGTCTTCGATTGTAACAAACATTTCTTCACCGCTATCGTCTTTTTCGCTTCTTAGAATAAGATATTCTTCATCGTTATCTTGAGCCATAAGCGCAATATATTCCTTTCCGTTATGTTCAAGACGTCCGATAAGTTCAAATTCCGTTTCAACGCCGTCCTCGTCGGTAAGCGTTACAATTTCTATTTCTTCAACAACTTTGGTTGAATCAAGTTCACCTATTTCTTCTTCGTTATTGTTTTTAATTTCTTCTGCCATAATACCAATCTCCAATCTAACATATGCCAAAGAATCTTTATGCATACATTTTACATCAAAATAAGTAAAATGTCAAGAGTTATATGTAAATATTTTTCCAAAATCAAATTTTTTTGTTATGTTATTATTATACTTCACAAAATCTCTCTTTATTCGTTATTATAAATATGTTTTTTTTCGTTTTATGTCACAAAAGCTTTCGCAACTTAAAATATTCAAAATATATATTTACTTTATCTTTATTTCACTGTTATACTATAATTGCGTAATAAAAATAATGGAGGTTTACAAATGATTACGTTAAAAATAATTTCCTCTATGGAAAAATGCTTTTTGGACAAAAAGCTTTCGGATTACAAAGAAATTTCAAACTTAAGAATGTATAAAAACGAACGAGCCTGCTTTCAGCTTATAGCCGAAATAGACAGCGAAAACCTTGACATATGGAAAGACGTTTTTTACAAAATAGAAATAACGGGCAAACTTGCGCCGTATGCAAATATCCGCACAGTTGAATATGTCCCGAACTATCTTTCCGCAGAATCAAATTATGCGCCCGAAAAATTAATGGAAGCCGACAACGGTTTTGTAAATCAAGCCAAACCCGGACTTTATCCCGATTTGCTTATGCCTTTAACGCATCACGAATCTTTTCCGATAATTCCGAACCAACTGCACCCCGTTTATATCGATATAGATAACGTAGCAGCCCTTCCGCACGGCATATATCCAACAAAAATTACGGTTTCGGACAGGGAAAGCGGCAACGTTGAAGCTGAAGTAACTCTTAATATCGAAATTATCAATGCGTTTATGCCCGAACAGGACACAAAAGTAACAAATTGGTTTTATACGGATTGTCTTGCAAATTATTATGAAGTTACGCCATTTTCCGAAAAGCATTTTGAAATATGCGAAAATTTCATACGTACAGCAGTTAAAAACGGAATAAATATGATTCTTATGCCAATATTCACCGTACCGCTGGATACAGCCCCC